>JAUUNJ010000311.1 GCA_030844625.1 Roseburia sp.
GCGTGTTCGGGACTTACACCCGTTAGAGCGCGCCCATGGCGCGCAAACTGAAAAATGCAATAAAAAATCTCAATTTTTATTTGCTGATTACAATTTCTTTATCGGATGTCTGATAACCGTTTTACATCTTTCCGGTGCAACTTTTCTTGGGTCTGATAAATAGATTTCGTGATGGTGACGTTCATCCGTGAAATCATTCACATATCCATTTTCTCCCAAATATTTATCCATTATTGCTACTGTTTCAGGCTCATTATCAAATGATCCAATATGCATAATCTGTACACATAAGCCTTCCTCTATACTCAGAAATTCTGCACTGGAACAATCCATCTTTTTCTTTTTTGAAGCGGTGTCTACCGCCCAATCAAAATCTTTCTTTGTAATAAAATCAGGCAACCGAATAACAGAAATCCAGTTAAAAGCTGACTTATTGGAATAATCTACACCTTCAACATTATCCTGCCACCAAAATCCTTCAAGTGGTGGAACTACATATTCAAAAAAACCTTCTATTTTGTAATCCGTTTTATAACTCATTTTGAGAGTGTAAGCAACAGAATACAAAACACCAATCGCAGCTTTATATTGTCCACCCTCTTCATTAGGGTTTCCTTTACCTCTAACTGCTATATAATTCATCCTTGGCATTGTTACAATCTGTGCCTTATTCTTGGGTAAATAAAACTCTTTATATTCTTTCTTAAAATCAAATGCCATTTTTTGCATCCCCACTTTCTAAAATCTCTTTTTGTTTCTTCTTACTAAAACCTTCAATCACAAGATGATACGATTTATCCAACAAATCCCTTAACAAATCATCTTCGACTTCACCATTGGGATTGATTGAATTCCAGTGCTGCTTGTTCATGTAATACCCCGGTATGATATCCTCATACTGTTCACGCAAAAAGCTACCCTCTGATGGCTCTAATTTCAAAGTTATATAATATGGTCTATTGTCTTCGCCAAGACACACTGCTGCAAACATTTTTCCACCTACCGCATAACGGATCCAGTTCCACTGTGGTGGTAGTTTTGTCACGCCGTTTTTCTTCATAAGGAAATCGTCAATCCAACTATATCGCATCTGTATTAATGCAGACCAGATTTTGCACTGATCAAGTCGGACTCCACAGTCACCTTCTTTTTCATCATAAGCGAACTCATTTAATTGTGTGCATGGGAAATCCGTACATTCCCCACAATGCTCCAACTTTTTCTCTTCACAACAGCTCTTTACCGGACAAACTCCCCAGAAAGGTTTGTCAATATTAGAACAGCCCTTACATTTTTCAGTCTTTTGCCAGTCACATTTGCTACATAAAATACCACACCTTGATTCCATTCACATTTCTCCTTAGCCTTCCATTGTATTGTCATATTTTTTCTTCATTTGCAGAATACTTTGTCGCAATTCTTCTCTCATTGCTTTGGGTTCTAGCAATTCTACCTTATCTCGAAAGGTCAATAGCCATGTAAGCAGATTTTCCTTATTCGTATAATCTGCCTGAAAAAGAAGCGTTCCATCTTTTTGTTCTCTAAAACAATCCGGTCCAAATTCTTCTACCAACCGCCATTTGCAATCTGCCTCAAACAAAGCTTTTACTTTAATTCCACCGGGAAATATTCGTTCATCTTTCAAGTCCGGGAGAGGAACCGTTCTCTCCGAAAAACAGTTTTTAGATAAATATACTTTATCCATACGATTTAATTTAAAAAGTCGGTAATCTCCTCTACTTTTGCACCACCCCCACACATACCAACTTGACCATCGAAAAATCAAATAATATGGTTCAATTGTACGCTGCGACTCACCATTTGGAGCATAATAAAAGAATTCTAACTCCTTATGCTGCTCTATTGCCTTCCTTATCATTTCTATCTTCGATGCAAGAGAATCTTTATACCATGAAGAAAGGTCAATCAACACCGATTGATTTCCCACTAAGAAATCAGAAGATCCTATTGACAGCTTTTCCATTAACTGTCCATACCTATTAGTCCCATTCACATTTCTCTCTGTGGTTGTTAAATTCTCTAATTCGTTCATGAATACTCCTTACCTTTCTTCTCTGATTTTGCACTAAAAAAGCTCTGTTACGAACATCACCATTTAACAGGGTATCCAGCAGATACTCCGTCTGGTCAATGTTGTTCAGAGCTTCGCAGAAGAGTGGATGCCATTCCTCATCCATACTCTTAGGTGCATATTTAATTTTCCATTCTTTTAATAGATGCAGATAATCCGACAAACTTTTAAAACAATAATCCTGTGCCTCACGAAATTCCTGTTCCAAAGTTTTCTTTGGTTTTATTGGCTTTTGCGGAGGCTTATACTTTTCAGATTTATATTCCAAGCCAAAATCATCTGCTATTTTCATGGCAGCGTCTTTGGATGTCATGCCAAAGTACTTACCGACAAAATCGATTGCATCTCCTTTTTCCCCACATCCAAAACAATAGTATCTTTTATCCAGTTTCATACTGGGATGCTTGTCATCATGGAACGGACAACAAGCCATTCCATTTCGACCGATTTTTATACCATAATATTCTGCCATCTGTCTGGCGGTAACATTATCTTTAACAACACGAAATACATCCATCAACGCACCTCTCTTTCCGATTGCTTTTTCTGATTGTGATCATCATTTTTCTGATCAGCCTTTTCTTTCATCTCAGCCAATCTCATTTTTATTGAGGAGCGTGCCACAGAAGCAATTTCTTTCTCATTTTTCTGCTTAATTGCCGGAGATAACAGCTTCTGTGAAATGGCAACCGTGATTTCCTTTGATTTTTTGGAAATCAGGTCAACCAGACGATTCAATATATTTTTCGAGAAATTCTTCTGCCCTGATGATAAAGATGAGTTTTTTCCGGTCAGCCTGTCCCTCATATTTTCTATGGTCGAAATATCTTCAAGAGTTGTTTCTGTCCTCACAGTATCTGTAACCACCTCACAGGCTCGTTCATATGCCTTCTCAGCCACTTCCTGTGCCAGTATATCAATATCATTCAGTTTTAATGTAAGTTCCTCTAATTTATTCTTTTGGTTCTCGATTTCCTTTTCTTGTCTGGCTATAATGAAATCGTTTTTCTCCAAGTGTTTTTTCCCTGTCAATGGATCTTTCTCAATTATCACACCATATTTTTCTGCAATTTCAATATACAGACGCCTGATTTCTTCATCAAAACTTACTTTGCAATTATTGGTCTTATTTTTTTATCCGGTTTTGGTGGATGGAAGCCCAGCGCTTCACATGCTTTCTCCTGCTTGGGGAAGTTCATACCGTAACCATCATCTGCAAAGAAAACATGACGTTCATGAATATGTGGTGTTGCTTCATCCATATGCAAAGCCCAATCAAGAATCTGCATATGCGATCCATATTTCTCCTGTATCACCGCAAACAATTCCGCTGCCACCTTAACAAAAACTGCCGGATCTTCATATCCATCTTTAGTTCCAAGCTGATAAATCGTCTCTTCGGGACAGGTGCGTGAATCCTCCATAATCTGCCTGACATTTCTTATTCTTTCCGTATGTCTGGACTTCTCATGACGCTCATTTTGTGCATCTATGGAATCTCCGAATTGTTTGTGATAATAAAGGTATTCAACTTCATCAAATAAATATTTTCTTTCCGGTCGGACTCCATTTTCATCCGCAAGGTTATATCCTTGCAGATAATCCCAGTAAACATTCCATTTGCTCCTGTCAGCATCAACATGCTCTGCATTTTCAAGACTAAATGACCGATCATTATGACCTGCCTTGAATACACCATTACTGTCTTTGCGACCATTTGTCCTGGTTGCTCTCACTTTTTTCTTTTCCATCTTCATTTTCTCCTATTCCAGGCAATCGAGTAGGAGGGAAAATTAAATAAATTTTCCCGACCTCTCACACCACCGTA
>JAUUNJ010000312.1 GCA_030844625.1 Roseburia sp.
TTACGCAGAATACAATATGTACCGGAACAGCATAGACATCTACACCCATACTGGTTATATGCTTCGTATTGACTGCGATAAGGCTGAAGATGGTATTAAAACTACACCATGCTCTCAGTGTGCATTAAATGCTCTTGCTATTGATGAACCTCTTGAATATGCAAAACTATATCTGGATGGAACTATGCAGATATGGGTAGACACAGAAGACTCTATTGAACTTTAAGTACACTAAGGGACTGCTCCTCTAACAATTAAAAAAGTGCAAGAGCAACAGTCCCTTTGTATTTTTACAAGTTTCAACCTAAAAAAACCATTATTTCACATTCGCATTATACAAGTCCATAAAATAAGAATCTGTACGCAGTAGTTCTTCAAAAGTTCCTTGTCCAACAATCTTCCCTTCTCTAAAAAGAATAATTCTGTCAAAACCGGCAATGGAATTTAATCTATGTGCAATCGCAATGACTGTTTTATCTTTCATTTTCTGCATAACTGATTTCATTACATTTTCTTCTGTTAAATTATCCATTGCAGATGTTGCTTCATCCAAAATGACAAGTTCGGAATCTTCAAACCACAATCGGGCTAATGCAAGTCTTTGTTTTTCTCCACCTGATAAACAAGTACCTTTCTCACCAATTTCAGTATTCAAACCTTCCGCAAGATTCTCAACTAGATGAGATAGTTGCACTTCACTCAATGCCCCCAGCATTTGTTCTTCTGACACTTTTTTCTCAAATACCAAATTTTCTTTTATTGTTCCGCCAAAAACAGGAGCATCCTGCGATAGATAACTAACTCTATCATACAAATTATTAAGACAAATTCCACTTAACTCCATGTCTCCTAAGCGAACTTTTCCTTGATTGTATTTTAGTAACCCCAATAATATCTTAATCAAGGTCGATTTTCCGGAACCACTTTCTCCTACAAAAGCTATTTTTTCTCCTTTTTTTATGGACAAACTCAAATCATCAATAATTTTTCGTTCCCCATATTGGAATGATAAGTTTTTTATTGCTATTTCGCCAACATCAGCATTTATTGCGTTACCGTTTCTTAATTGATCATCATCTTTTAAGCCTAAAAATTCTTCAAATCTCTTATAAGACGCCTTGTCCAATTTATATTGGACATAAAGTACATTAAAAATAGCAATTGGTGTATAAGCATTTTCAATCAGTGCAATTAGTGCAACTACGGAACCTACTGTAAGGTTTTGCGTTTTCCATGCATAAAAAAGAATACCAATATCTAACATTGCCACAAGTAGCGCAAATATTGTAAAGAATGCTTCATGAATCATATTCATTTTTACCTTTGCTGAAACAATACTCTCTTTGGCATTATTAGTTTTCTTTATTTCATTCGGAAACTGTTTGCTCATACGAAATATCAACATTTCCATAAAGCCTCTAACCAAATAATGATTTAGTAGCTCTTCACTGTTCAAAATTTTTTCTTTTATTTTATATAAAAACTTTAGTAGAATGTTGGTTATTATAAAAATAAGCATATAGCCTACAAACAATACATAAGTAACTTTTTTATCTATTTTCCAAATAAAGTATACACTAAAAACAATGGTAGGAAGTAGGTCTCGAATCAAACACAACCAGAAATTGAATAATACATTTCTTCCTGCTGTTGAACCATTCTCAATCCTTTGAACAAGTTTGCCTGTACCTATTTTCTGGTATTCTGTATAATCAATTGTACTTATTTTTCTAAGGGACAAAAGCTTAAAATCCAGATAAATACCATGTTCCAATTTCTTTTCAGGATAATTATCCAAATAATTCATACAATAATTTACCAGCAAAATAAAACCATATGTTGCAACTCCTGCAAATGCAAGTGTTCTATCAGCCAATCCATCAATGACCTTTTGGAAATAGTCAGCCTTGTAATTAGCTATAAATGCATTAAATATACCTAGCCCAATGTAGACTAATACCCATATTCTGTTTTTCTTTAATATTTCTTTTATATAACGCATAACTGTACTCCTTTATAGATTGTATTTCAAGCATTAGGACAGTACAGTCAACGACTGCTAGCAAGTTTCTTTTAACCTCAGCACAATCTGCCAACAGTTTACATCAACTGTACTGAGTAGTTATCTCGGATAAATTTCATATCATTTTCACCTCTTCCAAATAAGATACTTCTATTATTTTATCACATCAAGTCCCAATATTCTATCGTCATCTCGCCAAAAGAATCAATTCACCATATCTCTAAACTATCAATCGCATCCACCCATGCCTGCGTTTCTCCATCTAGAGCAAGCCGAGCATATTCAAGTGGCTCATCTATTGCCAATGCGTTAAGCGAATTCTGTGAGCAAGGAGTGGTTTTCAAACCATCCTCTGCCTTGTTGCAATCAATCCGCAATATGTAATTCTCAAATGTGTTTACATCAATACTATTCGTAATAGAGCTATACTCCGCATATATCAATCTCATCTTATCCATCCTTTCTTGAAAATGTATTATAAGCATTTCATCCAGTCCCAACCGCCATTTTTATAATTTGTTATAAATTGTTACCAGATTTTCTTTCCCTTATTTTTTCCCTTGTGAGGGTTCGTAAACAAGGGTAGAACGATATAACACGATACAAGATGTAATGGAAAGGACACCTGTGAAAACTTTAGTATTTTCAAGGGTTTGACGAGATTTCTATAACAAAATATAACAGTTATTAAATCCCATAAAAATCGTCATCTGAGAACTGAAAGTTGTTGGGTTCTTTACACATAGATTAAATATCAATTTATAAATCAAACTCGTCTTCTATCTTTTCCTGTTCGTCTATAATATTCATCCTTATCTGCATACATCAACTTATCAGCCATTGCCTTAATTTCTTCAAAATTAAGTTCTATATGTTCTGAACAAACAACTACTCCCTTAGACACACTAAGTTCAGAAATAAGATTTCCCTGGAAGTTTTCAATTAAATAATCAAATGTCTTAACTGCATCCTGTGCTTCTTCTCTCGTTCCTCTCAGTAATGCAACAAACTCATCGCCACCTATACGATACGTCCTTCCAAGACCTGAGAATGCATTATCCATACACTTCGAAGCACCAATAATTAACTCATCCCCTGCTTCATGACCAATATTATCATTAGCTGCCTTTAAACCGTTCAAATCCATCATAATAAGAACGTATTCTATTAAGTTATTATTTTTCTTGATTATTTCACAGTCAACTTCAAACCCTCGTCTATTATATAAGCCTGTAAGCTCGTCCTTTATAGATGCTTCATATCTTCTGTTGTATGCATCCTTTGCCTTCTTCTCTCTCATACTAATAATAACAAATGAAATTGCCATTATTAATACGCCTGCAATAAAGATTAAAACAATTGGAAGTATAATTTTATTTACATCCAATTTAACAGGATTATTATCTCTTATTACTAGATACCCATCAAATCCTTCGAGATACTTGGTCATATAACAGCCATTCTCCGATAACTGATAATAAAAATCATCATCTGATATATTGCCAAAATATGAATTATCCAAGTAGCCTGTTTCTATAGAACTTACATCCGTATCAACCTGTATAAGTCCATCATGATTAACTAAATATATTTTGATATTGTATTCTTCCTCGAACCTGGCAAGCTTGTCTACAAGGTCATTCATATCAACTCCGACACCACATGCTCCCAAAATGTCTCCATTCGTGTCAATAATACCGTAATTAATAAACACCGAAAGACTCCCGTTATTATCTTCATCAGTATCAACATTAACTGTATATCTTTTCCCTGAATCCAAGTAATCCTTATACCATATATCATGGCTGTCATTTTCAACATCAAGATACCTACTAATTCCATTATATGTATAATATGCTCTTGTTTTATCCGAAACAACAAATACCATT
>JAUUNJ010000313.1 GCA_030844625.1 Roseburia sp.
GAAGAAATTTAATGGTGAAGTATTTCTGTGGTATCTGATTGGATATGGTCTGGGACGGTCGGTGATAGAAGGCTTTAGAACAGATCAGTTAATTATGCCGGTGACAGGATGGCCGGTTTCCCAGTTTCTTTCAGCAGTACTTGTGATTGCGGCAGCAGCGATAATCATTTGGCAGAGAGTGAAAATAAAAAATAAATAGCAAATATATTTTTGAAAAAGAAGTCTGGAGTTTCCGGACTTCTTTTTTTATATCATAAAAAAATTCATATGGAAAAAATTAAAAAGAGGGGTTGCAATAATGGAATAAATGGTATAAAATCCTACTATAAGTGGTAAATTGATGTCAATTAGTGGTAAAAAGTGGTAAAAATATCACTACAAAAGGTAAAAAAGACAGGTGAGTGGAATGTTTACAGGCGAACATACACAAAAAATGGATACCAAGGGCAGAACTATTGTCCCGGCAAGATTCAGAGAAGAACTTGGTAACAACGTGGTTATTACCAGAGGTCTTGATGGATGTCTTTTTGCGTACTCAAAAACAGCCTGGGAAGCATTAGAAGAAAAGCTTAGCAGTTTACCATTTGCGGATAAGAAAGTAAGAAGTTTCAATCGATTTTTCCTCGCAGGAGCGTCTGACCTTGAAACTGACAAATTAGGAAGAATCTTAATGCCGTCAGTTTTAAGGAAATTCGCTTCATTAGACAAAGAAGTTGTCTGGGTAGGTGTGGGAGACAGAATTGAAATCTGGGATATAGATAAATGGAATGAACAGATGGCATCTTATCTTGAGGGTGATGATGTGGAAGAACAGCTTGATGATCTTGCTGCATACATGGCAGAAAAAGGAATTTAATTTAGGTTGAGATAAAAACAAAACTATGGGCATTGGCACGGTATAAGAGAAAAGAAAGAGTTTAGAGAGTTAGAAAGAAGGGTCAAATATGGATTTCAAACATGTATCAGTTCTGCTAAATGAAACCATTGATGGCTTGAACATAAATCCGGATGGAATATACGTTGACGGAACATTAGGCGGCGGAGGACATTCCTACCAGATATGCAAAAGATTATCTCCGAAAGGCAGACTAATAGGAATTGATCAGGATGGAGAAGCACTGGAGGCAGCGAGAGAACATCTGAAGGAATTTCAGGACAGAATTACATTGGTGAGAAGCAATTATTGTGAGATAGATACGATTCTAAAGGATTTAGGAGTCACAAAGGTGGACGGGATTGTTTTGGATCTGGGAGTTTCATCCTATCAGTTGGACAACCTTGAAAGAGGGTTTTCCTACAAATCGGATGCACCATTAGATATGAGAATGGATCAGCGACAGGGAAAAACTGCGGCAGACGTTGTTAATAATTACAGCGAAAATGAGTTGTTCAGAATAATCAGGGATTACGGTGAGGACAAGTTCGCCAAAAATATAGCTAAACATATTGTTCTGGCAAGAAAAGAGGGCACGCTGCAGACAACCTCCCAGTTAAGCGAAGTGATAAAAAGAGCTATTCCGATGAAGTTTCAGGCAAAAGGTGGACATCCTGCCAAGAAAACATTTCAGGCGATAAGAATTGAAGTTAACAGGGAATTGACAGTTTTGAAGGAATCGCTGGATACGATGATAGATCATCTGAATCCGGGCGGCAGAATATGCGTCATTACTTTCCATTCATTGGAGGACAGAATTGTAAAGACAAAATTCAGAGAAAACGAAAATCCTTGTACATGCCCTCCGGACTTTCCGGTATGTGTATGTGGAAAAGTACCAAAGGGAAAGGTAATTACAAGAAAGCCTATTATACCGACAGAAGAGGAAATAAGGGATAATAAGAGAGCGAAAAGTTCTAAGTTAAGAATATTTGAAAGGTGTTAAAATATATGAGTCAGGTAAGGACAAGAGATTATTACAGAAGTGAATATGTGAGCGGAAATACTGTAAGAAAAGTAAGACCTGAGAGAGAACCAAGAGTATATGTAGACGGACAGAGGGTGCACAGTAGAGAAAAAGAGTTAAGGGCAAGAGAGAGGGCTGTTACAATGAATGCCCCATATGTTGTATTTCTTGCCGCTGTATCTTTGGTGTGCCTTATTACGTGCGTTACATATCTGCATATTCAGTCGGAAATCACACATACGAGAGAAAATGTGGCAGGACTTAAGACTCAGATTAATACTCTTCAGTCCCAGAACGATGCATTACAGTATTCCATTAACAGTAATGTGGATGCTGAACACATTTATAAAGTGGCAACAACAAAATTGGGAATGAAGCAGGCTACAGACAATCAGATCATGACATACAAATCAAGTGACAACGGATACACAATACAATATGGAGACATCCCATCAAAATAGTTATGAATAATAGAAATATAAGAAGAAAAAAGCCTAAATTAAAATTTAATAAACAAATGAAGACAAAGCTAGAGGTGCTCTTTGGGGTGATTGTTCTAGCTTTGTTTGTGCTATGTGGAAGAATTGCATATCTGAGCACAGCTCATGGTAATGAATATTCCATAAAAGTGTTGGCACAGCAAAGTTTTACCAGCAAGACAATACCATATAAGAGAGGAGACATTAAGGACCGCAACGGTAATGTGCTTGCAACAAGTGTAATGGTATACGACCTTGTAATTGACAGTAAATTAATAATGGAAGGAAAAACATATCTGGATCCGACTGCAGCCGCACTGGCAAAATATTTTGACGCGGATGAAGAGGACATCAAGACCTCTATAAAGGAAAGAAAAAATAATAGTTACTGGGTATATAAAAAAAATCTGGAATATAAAGATATAGAAAAATTCGAGGCATATTTGGATTATGAATATGCAGATACTGACGAGGAAAAGGCTGCAGTGGCAAATACAAAAGGTATTTGGTTTGAAAAGCGTTATAAAAGAATGTATCCCTATAGCACTCTTGCCTGCAGCGTACTTGGATTTTCCTATGCTGATAATAGTGCAACACTGGGAATAGAGAGCAGTTACGGAGATTACCTGAAGGGAGTAGACGGAAGAGAATATGGATATATGGATTCCGAAAATAACATGGAAAGTGTTATAAAGGATGCCCAGAACGGTAATGATGTAGTATCTTCCATCGATATGAATATTCAGAGAATCGTACAGAAGTCCATTAAGAAATACATGAAAAAATATCAGCCGAAAAGAATCGCCGTAGTAGTGGCAGATCCTAACACAGGAGAAATCCTTGCCATGGGAGATGATGTTACATTTGATCTGAATGACCCTACAAATCTGGATGCATATTATACAGAAGAACAGCAGGAGGAAATGAGTAAAACAAAAAAGGGTACAAAACAGTTATCAAAGAAACTGAACGAAATCTGGAGCAATTATTGTATTACCGATTCTTTTGAGCCGGGATCAACAGCAAAGCCTTTTACGGTTGCCGCTGCATATGAAGAGGGAAAAGTGGACAAGACTTCAACTTTTTTCTGTGACGGTTACGAAAATGTTGGTGGATTTAAAATTAAATGTCATGATGTGGAGGGACACGGAACAATAAATGTAAAGCAGGCAATTGCAGGTTCCTGCAATGATTACATGATGCATCTTGGAAAGCTGTTAGGTGCTGATAAATTTGCACAGTATCAGACCAGATTCGGATTTGGAACAAAGACAGGAATTGATCTTCCGATGGAGACCCGAGGGCTGATATATGAAGGGGAAGAGATGGGTGCATCAACTCTTGCAACCAATTCTTTCGGACAGAACTTTACTGTCAATATGATACAAATGGTTTCTGCGTTTTCATCATTAATAAACGGAGGCTATTACTATGAACCCCGGGTTGTAAAGCAGGTAGTAACAGAAGATGGTGATCTGGTTAAAAATTATTCTAAAAATCTTGTAAAACAGACTGTTACA
>JAUUNJ010000314.1 GCA_030844625.1 Roseburia sp.
ATTGGTCGGTGCCGCAATCACAACAAAATCCGCATCGCGGTAGGCCGCTTCCCCGTCCAGCGTGGCGGTCAGATCCAGGTCCTTTTCCGCCAGGTATTTTTCAATGTATTCATCCTGAATGGGGGACTTCCTGTTGTTGATGCTGTCTACCTTGCTTTTGATCAGATCCACCGCACAAACCGTGTGGTGCTGTGCAATCAGGCACGAAATTGACAAACCCACATAGCCCCCTGATGTCAAGATAGGGACAAAAAATTTCACACAAAAAAATAAGCCGTATAGGATTTTCTAATGGCTTTGAACCATTTAGACGCCCTATACGGCTTATTCATATTTACCTAGCTAGTCTTTTCCAGTATTTTTTTCTATAATCCTATTAGTCATATTTTCCATTTCCCCTGCAGCATTTCTTGAATTTTTTTCCGCTGCCGCAAGGACATAGTTCATTTGCTCCCACTTTAGGACGAACTCTTTTATACGGCTCTTGATATTTATTCTCTTCAAAAAGAAACTCTCTTAGTCCTTCCTCAAAATCTGCAATCTCTTGAACGCCACCGTCCGACATAGGGTTATACCTTGCATCCTGCTGAGCATTTATCACCACTGCTTTCGTTAAATAATGTGCCCGATTTTTTTCTTCCGTGGAATTGGGCAGTAGTTTATTAAAGAATAATTCTCTCAACGATTCAGAATATGGATTTAATTCCACATATCGGAACACTTCATCTATTTCTGTTCTCACAATCTTTCTGTGCAAGATACCTTTACACAGCGCAAGTTGTGCCGACATAAAAGCTCCCGCAACTTCACATTGGTAAGGGTTTACTGAAAGAATTTCTCTTGCATCAGTAATTATTGTATTTATTTTGTCTTTATCTTTGTTCACAAAATTAAGTTTAAATGTGTTTGTCGCACCCCATAGCATTCCCAAGTATTCAGATGCCTCATTATTTTTTTCATAGCTATTTAGAGGAACTTCTATTTTTATTTCACTCACTTCGTCTAGTGATATGGTTTCGCCTTTATCAAAAAACCTTTCCTCCAAGTCGCAAAGTCTACATAACATCCACTTAGCTTGAACATCAACGTCATTCAGATATTTTTCAGAAAGCATCTTTGCGTCCGCCATAACTTTAGCAATGACGTCTTTCTTTCCCATTTGAAATGCCATTTCAATAATATTTCTGTGTGATAGCATCAAGATACGCACTGCATTGATATTTTCATAGTTACATTTGCTTCTCATTGTTTTCAAGACATTAAGTGCGTCATCAAATTTTTCAAGCTGAAGATCATTCATCATTTCAGCATTGTAGCAGTCCATTTCTGAGATAGATGACAATTCATCCATCTCAGGATTTTCACCGATTATTTCGTTCATTTTCTGAATCAAACTATTAGATTCTTCTACAAATCCCTTTTGTGATAACCCTTTTATAGCTTCGGATAAAAACAATTGTTTCAGGACGTTGGTGGCTTCACCTCCTTGAACCTTGCACATCTCATCTAATGCCTCCATCATGTAAGAAAGATCATACAGTGACCACCCTGCATATTGTTGTGCCACCATATTTAATCCCATTACCTTTGTTGTTGCAAGCTTCTCCTTCTGAGTATTTTCCTCTGGAATTTTTACTTGTCGCCAAAAAGCATATTCATTATCAATGATAGAAATAAGAACCATCGGGTCATCGTTTTCATCAACTGTCCGCTTTTGTAGGAGATTAAGTCGTCCAAGCAATACATCTATATTCTGGGTATTTTCGTCAAACTCTTTCAAAACCTTCTTAAAAAATGAAATTTCAGGAAAATCCGTCAAAGCCCGCGTTATAAATATTGCAAATTTGCTTGCTTCATTTTGCCACAACTCATTCAGCACTTCCGAAAGTCTTGAATCATCCATATAGAAACAAAACATATATTCTTTTATTAAGTCTGGATATAATGGTTCAATTTCCAAACTATTCTCATTTACGTTTTGACAAATTGTTGCAAATATTGCTTTCTTTTCTTCTTCTCGTTGCTTTCCCGGAAAAGAGTGATTTTGCAAAAAGGAATTCACCATATTCCAATCGTCTTGATAATAGATTGGAATCTTTTCCGGTTGAAGTTTACCGCTAATATTGGCTCTCAATAGTAAGTGAATAAATGCATTGCAACAAGATTGGTCATTGTCTAATATCTCCAGCCATCTCTGCTGTTCTCTTTCTAGCAGTTTTTGCAGAAGCTCCTCAAATTTATCATATCTTGGCAGTTGGAAGTCATTTTCAATCCATGCTTCTACAAATATTTGCACAAATAAAGGTCTGAATTGCAATTTTTCGTATTTTTTCCCATAAGCCTCACATAATTCCCGTGCAACTATATCGTCCGCTTCTATTCCTCTTTGGTTCATAACTTCTTTAATTAAGGTTTCTACTGATGCTCTATCCAAATCCCCCAAATTCAGAAAATAGTTTTTGTACTCCGTACTTTTTAGATCGTACGTGTCATATTTTCCAATCCTTTGAAGCAGCTTGTAATACCACGAACTTGCATTTCTTGAGTTTTCTCGTTCCAACAAAAGAATTCTTACTTTATAGTCCGAATTTTCAAATTTTTCTTTTATCGAGCGAATAGCATTTGCAACAAATCCTTCACGACTTGCAACATAATCAATGACTACCACTGTATTGTTAAACGGTTCAAATGAATCGAAATCACTTTGGGTTGCATTCTCATTAACAAAGAATCCGAACCATTTACCGGCAGATTGTTTTAGAAACTCTAGTGCAAGGCGACTTTTTCCTGCTCCAGCCTGCCCCGTAACCGCCCACCACAAGAACTTCTGATCTTCTTCAAGAAAATTTTGCAATTGGCTCATTTCGCTGGTACGCCCGCAGAAAGGCAATTGTTGTAAAGAATAATGATACCTCTGCAACACATCTGTCGCATATCCCGCTGTTTTGTATGGCGATAGTCCAATCAGCGGTCTTTTAATGACCTTCTCTTTAATGCGCAATTCTGCCATGTCCTCTAAGAAATCTGGCAAATCACTGTACTCATTTCCATACGAAATAAGTTTTATATTGCTGGGCATTCCAATGGGATTTTCGCCCTCTCTATAAAGGAAATAGTATTCCTGATTCATCTTGAGATGGCTATTGGCGAATTGAATAAATCGTGATATATTAGCGTCTTCTGTTGTCTTTCCGCATCCAACAAAAATGAGCGTTCTCGTTCCCAAAATTCCTTGTATAAACTGCGCTCCTTGATTATTCATTACCGCATCATACTGTTCTTTATCTGCAACAATATTGTCAATCTCCTTTTCAGAATCATAAATTCCATGAATGTGCAAAACATTGTTCGATTTTCCCTGTTTTAGCATTTGAAAAGCTACATTGGGTTCTTCATAAGATACCGCCATCAGTCCAGTAGCATTCTCTAGAAGGTGGTCATAATTTGTCGTTGCAAACACATCCTGCATAAGCAATATTTTCATTAGTGTGTTTTTCAGTTTTTCGTTCACAACCACGGTTGATTCAAATGCCTCATGCATCCATGTTTTATAAGACCCTTCTTCCTTGAGTATTTTTATAACTTTTCCAACAACAGAAACCATGTTGTCCGTTGAGTTATCGGACATCAATGATTCATTAAGCATATCCGCAGTAGCATGGTCTTTTATACGACCAATTCCATCAACTATCCAATCCCACCATGTGTATTTTCTTCCCGATAATGCTGTTGAAAATCCTGCTCCAAAGAGGTAAACAATCTCATTCTTTTCTAGTGCTTTTATAAGATCAGGATACAACTGGATGTCACTTTTCATATTCTTTCTCCATAAAGTTGCTGTCTTTCAACTTA
>JAUUNJ010000315.1 GCA_030844625.1 Roseburia sp.
TTACCGTATTTCTTATTGCTTTTCTAAATTCTGAATTATCTGATACCATCTCCGCAATAATATCTTTTGCCCCCTGAATCGCCTGTTCCGTGTTTTCTACCCCTTTTTCGGCATCTACAAAATTTTCTGCCTCCTCTTCCACGGTTTTACCACTCTCCTGATTTAAAAAAATCATTGCAAGTGGTTCCAGACCTTTCGCTTTCGCCTCTGTGGCACGTGTTTTTCTCTTTGGTCTGTAAGGTCTGTAAATATCATCAACTGCAACTATGGTTTCTGCTTCTTCTATTTTCTTTAGAAGTTCAGGTGTCATTTTACCCTGCTCCTCTATAGAAGTAATTACAGTATTTTTCTTTTCTTCAAGATTTCTCAAGTACTTAAGACGCTCATCAAGACTTCTAAGCTGTAAGTCATTTAACTCTCCTGTAACCGGTTTTCTATAACGGGCGATAAAGGGAATTGTATTACCTTCATCAATTAAATTTATTGCAGCATCCACCTGCCACACCTTCACATCCAGCTCTTTTGCAATAATTTCATTTATTTTCATTTTTTCCTCCATTATGTTTATCGAAATACTTTATTTTTTCAACGCACAATGTTATACTTGCTGTTATGTATGAGCCACTGCATCACACTTTATGTATTATAACAGATTTTAGAAAAATTGTTATTTTATTTGCTAAATATTGGTTCTTTTATTTTGAGGATGCTTATGAAAAATAAATTAAAAAAAGAATTTCGAAAATATAAACATACCTGGCCACTATTATACGTTTTCATATATATGCCATGGTTTCTTATTCTTGAATACAATTTTCCGGCAGACTATCCCGGACTTCACATTATCCATTGTGCATTGGATGACATGATTCCTTTTTGCGAATTTTTTGTCATTCCATATCTTCTATGGTTTTTATACATACCTGCTGTATTTTTGTTTTTATTTTATCACTCCAAAAATGAATTTTATCGTATCTGTGCCTATGAATTTACAGGCATGACAATATGCCTGCTGATATATACATTATTCCCTAATGGGCTGGAATTACGGCTGACTGATATTAATCGAAGCAATATTTTGATAGATATTGTACAGTTTTTATACAACAGTGATACGCCTACTAATGTGTGTCCAAGCATCCATGTATTTGCCACCATTTCAGCTCATGTATGTTTAATCAAAAGTCCACATATGAAAGAATTAAAATCCCGCCAGAAAATCAAGCGATTTTCCTTGATTCTGACAGTACTTATTTGTCTTTCCACAATGTTTTTAAAACAACACTCTGTCATAGATGTCATCTGTGGCGCACTTCTTTCCATAGGACTTTACTTTGTAGTCTTTCAATGGTGGTTTGGAAAAGCACATTTTCCTGCCCCTGTGGTAAAAGACCCGCACAAGCATCAGGTATTATATTTCTTAAACAAAAAAAAATAGCAGCAAACGCCGCTATTTTTTTCTTTTATTATTTAGTTTAATTAAACCCAAAAAACTTCTGTGTAATTCTATATCCCATAACCGAACATTTTCTTCCAACCTTTCCCGGAAGATTCATGGTTTTTCCAAGAAGAGACTTTCTAACCCTTTTATAAAGTATAGGATTGCTTTCTTTTACCTGCTTCCAAAGGTTTTCTTTATCCTTTAATCGTTCCTGTGATCCTTCCCGAATGGAAAGAATAGATGATACACACATCATCATATCAAAATAGTGAATCATTGCATCATCCACACTGGTATTGTTGATTGGGGATGTATTATATATATCCAGCATTAATTTTGTAACTCTGTACTGTTGGTCAAGTCTCTTAATCATAACTGACTCATGCACTGACTGGTCATCTCTTCCAATAAAATATTTGTAAAGACACACATCCAGATAATATATGTTTTTTACATATGGCAATGGTTGAAAAACATATATATTATCCACATAAAATGTATGTTTCGGAAGAACCATACCACACTCACGCAATACCTTTGTTCTATAAATCACGGAATGCATTAACAAATACTGAGTCATGCCAAAATGTAATTCATCCCAGCCAAACATTCTGTTGACCGGCATTGCTTTCTTATAGCGCATAATTTTTTTGTGCTTTACGCCCTGCTTATCATACATAAAGTTTGATATCAGCATATCGAGACCGGCATCTTTAGATACCATATCCTCCAACAAATCCAGTACTTGTGTCAATGCCTTTTTCCCAAGACAATCGTCACTGTCTAAAACTTTAAAATAAAGTCCTGTGGCATTTCTGATTCCCGTATTCACCGCTTCTCCATGTCCACCATTCTCCTGATGTATCACCTTTATGATATGGGGAAATTTTGCCTGATATTTATTGGCAATCTCCAATGTCTTATCACTTGAGCCATCATCTACAATAATAATTTCAACTCGATCTCCTCCTGTTAAAGCACTGCGGATACTTTTCTCCATATAATCCTGTGAATTGTAACACGGTATTGTAACTGTTAATAATTTCATTCTCTAATCTCCTCATTTATATTTAGTCATGAATCTCTTTTGGTTTCACTGTTTTGTTTATAATAAGCGATATCCCAACGGCCAACGCTCCTGTAACAACTGTCATAACCATATACACTGACACCTGCTGTAATTCAGATATCTGCACTGTATTTTCACCCGTTTCTGTTATTGTTACCATGGAAGACACTATTACAGACAATAAATTAGCTGACATATGCAATATTATAGGCGCAGCAATAGATTTGTATTTTTCGTATACATATACGCATACCATTCCTATAATAAAGGCATAGGGTGCCTGCACCCAGTTTCCGTGATATACTCCAAATAATATTGATGAAATCAGTGCCGCCGCCATAACATTTGACATCTTTTTTATTCTGTTGAATATCAATCCCCTGAAAATCATCTCTTCCACAACAGGTCCCACAATTCCTGCGGTCAATATCTGCACACCGATTTCTGTTCCATAGATAGCCTGTGCGGTGTCCTGATATGAATCTGTCATAAAATCCGGCATGATTGTAGTCAATATGCTTACAAAATAGTTGGCAGACAACATACATAAAATTCCAAAGGGAACAATCAAAAGATATTTTAGAAAAAACACCCTTTTATATTTTTTGAACCTGTTATTTAATTTTTCTCTTTGTATATCTCTGTATCTAAAAAAGATCACAAAGGGCAATGTAGCCAGTGCTGAACACAATGTAACCAGCATAATCTGACTGTATAATCCTTCTGTTACTTTTGTCGCAATTAAATTCGGGTCTCCCATATCTCCTGATAGTGTAACCATTATTGTCAAAATAATTGCAATCAAATTTGTTATAACCAATGTAATACCCGTGTAAAGAAGCATCGGGTATATTACTCCCCATATTTTTCCAACTGTAACTTTTTCTTTCATTTCTTCCTCCTGTCCAGTGCTATGACAAGCCCAACGATTCTAATAGTTCTTCTGCATTGTCCACAATTGCCAGAGCTCCGTGCTTAAGCATTTCTTTTCTGTCTCCAAATCCATATGATACTCCTATTGCATCTATACCTACTGCCTTTGCACCATCTATGTCGAAACAGGTGTCTCCTATCATTATATATTTCTTTTTATCTTTTATTTCTAATTTTTCAAAAAGAGCCTCTAATACTGCCTGTTTACTCTGACGGGGTCCATGGAGTTCCGCTCCCATTACCAAATCAAAATAATTATATATTTTTAGGTATTTTAATACTTCCTCCGCCATTTCCTGCGGCTTTGATGTCGCCATTGCAATATATTTTCCGGACCTCTTTAAATTCTTAAGCATTTCTTCTGTACCAGAATATATTTCTGTCTCATATATA
>JAUUNJ010000316.1 GCA_030844625.1 Roseburia sp.
TGATTTATTTTGAAAAGATATGTAGAATTAATTTATAGAATTATATTTATTATTATAAGCGGAATATGTATAGGAATTCATTTCAGCATATATGACGGAGACTATAACGCTCATGAATTCAGTTTTTTTACTGTACAAAGTAATATTTTCTGTTTTGTAATTATGTGCGTTTTACTTATAAAATATTTTATGGGAAGAGATCTTTGCTCCAAATGCCTGATCTATTTTAAAGGAATGGCATTATCAGCCATTTTATGCACTTTTCTGGTATATCATTTTGCAGAATGCCGGATCAAATACCCTTTGTCTATCATCGGCATTTTCGGACTTCCCGTAAAAACTCTTTTCTCACACTATATTACGCCATTTATGTTCATACTGGACTGGATTATATTTCAGCCCAAAGGTTATTTTAAATGGTGGCATATAGTAGGATGGCTGGCTTTTCCCCTGACCTATTTCCTGAGTTTTATTACCAGATGCAATTGCAATTCCGCCGCAGCATTCGTCAATGTGGAAAAATATCCCTACTTTTTTCTGGATTATGAAACATTGGGGGTAGGCAGATTTTGCAGTTATATCTTAGTGCTGTTAATGATTATCGTCGCAGAAAACATACTTATTGTAATGTTGGACAAATATATGTTTCGAGTATCCAAAGGCCAGACATTTCTAAGCAGAAAATTTCTGAATAAAAAGAAAGCAGACTAATCTGCTTTCTTTTTTGTACATATATGAAACACCACAATAAACAATAGAATAAACCCACATATTACTCCCATATTAATGAACACAGGTTTTAACGCTTCTATTGTCACCGCTTCCATTGTTTTTAAAATTTCATTGCTCTTAATATACCAGTAAGACGGAAGTATATGCGCCGCCTTCAGCACTCCATCCGGCAGCCATTCCATAGGCACAAAGGAACCGCAAAGAAAACTGGAGCCTAACGCTACCACGTTTACAATGCCGTTAATTGCCTCTTTATTCCGCACCACATTTCCAATTACCAGAGCAATTGCCAGTGCACAAATTGTAAATACAAAGGAATTCAACATATACATCAGCCCGCGTTTTGTGAACATTACATCACCCAATAATACAAAACTTAATAGTACATAAAATATCCATAGTACAATTGCAAAGGTGGAATTGGACACCATTAAAAGCATGTTGTGTCTCTTATAATTCATGCTGCTGATCATAATTCTTCTGCTAATTTTTTCTTCCCTAAAACTGGAAATGACCAGACATATAACATAGACACATCCTGCAAGAATACTGTAATTGGCAAAATTATAATATAATGCTGCCTTTGACATAATAGCAGTATCAAGCTTAGAAGTAATTTTAATCTCCGTATTGGTTTTCAAACATTCATTTATGCTCTTTATCACTTCCTGCTCGCCTGTAAACTGTGCCTGACATATATTTGCTGTCTTTATATACTTAGATACAAGCATTTCCGCATAAGATGCCTGATAATCTCCTGTACTTTTTACTTTTATCTGGGGATTTTTCCCATCCAGAAAATCCTGACTGTAATTATCCGGCAGATAGATTATATAATTGACATCTCTGTAGAAAAGTGCATCCGATATAGCTTCTTTATCCTCTTCAATATCTTTTATAGTACAGTTATCTTTTATGTATTTTATAAAATTTTCTGTAATTTCCGTATCTTCTCCCTGATTAATAACCAATACATCCGGCTTGCTTGCCACAAAATTCATAGAATCTTCACTGGTCTGAAGCTGGAATCCTGCAAATGCCACCAGAATAACAGTGTACATGATAATAGGAAACTTACACTTGTTTAAAATTTTTAAAAACGTCTTAAATACTGTCATATGTCTGCCTCCTTAATCCTGCAAAAGACAAGCATATCATTATTGCTGCAAAAATCAGCAGACTTGCCAGATTAAAGAAATATCTGTCCAAAGTGTCATAATAGTACAGGGAATAAAATCCATCCGTTATCATGCTTGCCGGATTTATTTTATTCAAAAATGGTACATGGGTATCAATAATATATTTCATTGTGACCCCCATCATTCCCGAAAGAAAACACCCTGCCATTGTAACCGCAATTACAATTCCGGTCTTTGTGTTTTCTCCTGATTTCACCAATGTCCCTACTGCAATTCCAATGGAAAGTCCCGCAAGACATCCTGCCATAGCAAGCACCACAATCAATGGAAGATTATTTCCATAATCTACCTTAAGAATAAAAACCGTAAATAAAAATAATATTAAAATACCTATTAATTGAATGATATATCCGGCTAATACACTTCCCAATACCAATTTCATCTTACTTACCGGACTTACTCCAACACGTTTTCCTATATTTGTCATATTCGGAAGATTCTGGTTCATTGCCACCATTCCGATGATTCCCCCATACAGACATGCCATGGCTATCAGTGTATAAAATTCTATCATTATATAACTCAGACTGTCGGCAGAAATATCTTTTATGTTTGCCTCTTCCTGATTCGTCGCAATACTGATTGCCTCAGCATATATCTTTTCATAATCTATGTTCCTGTTACCTGATGCCATCTGCTCTCCAATCTGCTTCTCTGCAGACATGGTGACAATTTTATTGATTTGCTGTATTTGATCCACAGCAGATTTTAAAATCGTCTCATTGATTCCGCTGGATGTCACTACCACTTTTACTGTTTCACCTTTTGCCAGAATGTATCCTGTTATTTTTTCATCTTCCAGCAACTGTGCTGCCGCTTTTTCATCCACATACTCTGTATGAAAAAGCTGATTCTCACTACCGTCTTCACTGAGAATTTTAAATGTTTCCTTTGCCGCCTGATTATTGTTAAAATCCTCGTTATCTACAATGGCAATATCAATGATTTCCAGCTTTTCACTGCTCTCAATACTTGAAAATGCCATGTTAAAGAACACTCCCAAAATTATAGGGAAGGCAAAAGTCCAGAATATCAGCATTCTGTTTCTGAACAAAGTTTTAAATGCATATCTAAAATTATGTATAAACATCAATTTCTCAATTCCTTCCCTTATTAATCCCTCAGTTCTTTTCCCGTTAATTCGAGAAATACATCGTTCAATGTTGGCCCCGGTGTTACCTTTTTCTCAATTTTAACCAGTTGTTTTAACTGATCACAGGTTCCGCTTGCCAGAATCTTTCCTTTATCCAGAATGATTACCCTGTCACATATTATCTCCACCTCTTCCATATAATGGGTGGTATAAACAATGGTCGCCCCCATATCTCTTAATTGTTTAATTCCATCTAATATATTATTTCGACTTTGGGGATCAACCGCCACTGTAGGCTCATCAAGGAAAATCAGCTTCGGTTTATGGGCAATACCGCAGGCAATATTCAGTCTTCTCAAAAGACCGCCTGAAAGCTGTTTTGGATAAAACTTTTGGAACTCTTCCAGTCCCACCAGACTAATTGCATCTTCAATATACTGTTTTCTTGCTGCCTTATCTCTGACATACAATCCACAAAAATAATTAATGTTATCATATACTGTCAACTCTTCAAATACTGCAACATCCTGAAAAACCACACCAATATTCCGCTTAATTTCATAGGCATCCGGTTCCATTTTCTTTCCAAAAATCTCAATGTTTCCATGATTAAAATTAAGGAGGGACAAAATACAGTTAATGGTAGTGGACTTTCCGCTTCCATTCGGTCCCAGAAGCCCCAGTATTTCTCCCTCCTGCACGCTAAAGGACAAATCATCTACTGCCTTTAACTGCTTGTATTCTTTTGTCAGGTTACTGACCTTAATTATCTCACTCAAATCCGTTCTCCCTTATTT
>JAUUNJ010000317.1 GCA_030844625.1 Roseburia sp.
GCTTGGCAGGCACACTTTGTAAAGAACATGTTTATTGTTCCTACGGATGAAGAACTTGAAAACTTTGAGCCGGACTTTATCGTATATAACGCTTCAAAGGCTAAAGTAGAAAACTATAAAGAACTTGGTCTTAATTCAGAGACAGCAGTTGTATTTAATATTACAAGTCGTGAGCAGGTTATTCTGAATACATGGTATGGTGGAGAAATGAAGAAGGGTATGTTCTCAATGATGAACTACTATCTTCCACTGAAAGGTATTGCTTCTATGCACTGTTCAGCAAATACAGATATGGAAGGTAAGAATACAGCAATCTTCTTTGGTCTTTCAGGAACAGGTAAGACAACACTTTCCACAGACCCTAAGAGATTACTGATCGGTGATGATGAACACGGTTGGGATGACAACGGTGTGTTCAACTTTGAAGGCGGCTGTTATGCAAAGGTTATCAATCTTGACAAGGAATCTGAACCGGATATCTATAATGCAATCAAGCGTGATGCTTTGTTAGAGAATGTTACAGTAGACGCTGATGGCAAGATTGACTTTGATGATAAGAGTGTAACAGAAAATACACGTGTTTCTTATCCAATTAATCATATTGAAAATATTGTACGTCCGGTATCTACAGCACCGGCAGCAAAGGATGTTATTTTCTTATCAGCAGATGCATTTGGTGTATTGCCACCAGTATCTATTCTGACTCCAGAGCAGACACAGTATTACTTCTTATCAGGATTTACTGCAAAACTTGCAGGTACAGAGCGTGGAATCACAGAGCCTACACCAACATTCTCAGCATGTTTTGGTCAGGCATTCTTAGAGCTTCATCCTACAAAGTATGCAGAAGAACTGGTAAAAAAGATGGAACAGAATGGGGCAAAGGCTTATTTAGTAAATACAGGATGGAATGGAACAGGAAAGCGTATCTCTATTAAGGATACTCGTGGAATCATTGATGCAATCTTAAATGGTGATATTAACAATGCACCTACAAAGAAGATTCCAATCTTTAACTTTGAAGTTCCTACAGAACTTACAGGAGTTGATTCTGCAATCCTTGATCCACGTGATACATATGCAGATGCTTCTGAATGGGAAGCAAAGGCTAAGGATCTTGCAGAAAGATTTAACAAGAACTTTGTTAAGTATACTGGAAATGATGCAGGAAAGGCACTTGTTTCAGCAGGACCTCAGTTATAAGAAAAATACCACAATTTGTAAATGAAAAATTATTGCAAAATGTTATATATTAATTTATAATTACAATATCAAAACAATTTACAATATGTGAATTGTTTTGATACCTAAAGTGTCCGATGAATCTGCAAATTTTGAACCTACAGTTTGATGAAAGGGATTCCTAATCTCTGGAGAGCTGCCAAGCCTCAATCTAGTGGAAGGCAAAACTTCAGATGCGGTTGCCCACCTGGCGTATGCTAGGACTCAAAACGCAGGCTCGGCACTTGGGTTACATAAGATAAATAAACGCAGTATATGAAAATATACTGCGTTTATTTTTTCTGGGGAAAGTATTTAAATTGCATTAAAGGGGGAGTTATGAAAAAGATTGTAGGTGGTTTTATTTGTGTTCTTATTCTTTCAATGACAATCTTTTGTATAAAGTCACAGGAATTTTTTGTGAAAATAGAAAATTTAAAAAAAGCAAAGCCGGTATCTGAGACCGTTAAAACTACACAGAAAGAATCGGGAAAAACTGTGAGAATTGTTTTGAAAGCAAATAATTATACTTCAATTTACCATTCAGAGATAAATTTAACATCTAATAATCTTAAGGTGTATTATGGTAAAAACTATGAAAATAAGAAATCATGTAAAAAAATAAACATTGAGAAAAATGATAAATTGTTTAAAAACAGTAAAGTAATTAAGGTAGAATCTTCCCATATGATTAATTGGAAAAAGAATGATGAAGACGGGGGGACGGTTTCCTATGAAGGAATGTTTTTTATATATAATACAACAAGTGGTCTGGTGGTTGTGAATCAGTTGGATCTGGAGGCTTATGTTGCCAGTGTTATTTCCAGTGAAATAGGAGAGGACAGTCCGGAAGAGGCTTTAAAAGCACAGGCAGTTTGTGCAAGAACATTTATAACCGACTCAAATCCGGAAGAGTATAAGGAATATAAAGCCAATGGCGACGACAGTACTGCATATCAGGTCTATAACAAAACAACAACCGGTGAAAAATGCAGGAAAGCAGCCGTGGAAACAAAAAATAAAATTATGACCTATAAAGGAAAGTGCATAACGGCATATTATTTTTCCACATCTTGTGGTTATACAACGGATTATAAAATCTGGGGAAGAAAAAAACAAAAGTATCTTGCAGGATGTAGTACTTTAAAAAAGGAAAGTGGTATTGATATAACCAAAGAAGATAATTTTAAACGATTTATAATGAGTACACCAAAATCATATGAATCAGAGTGTCCTTTTTACAGATGGAATGTATATGTTACAAATGAGCAGGTACAGAATTCAATTAGTTCAACTGCGGGAATTAACGTGGGAGAAATCAGTAAAATTGAGGTGAATAGCAGAGGCTGCGGAGGAATAGCATCAGGGGTGACTGTTTATGGGGAAAAAGGGCAGATTATAATGAATAATCAAAATCAGATCAGGAAAGCATTGTGTTCATATTATGGAGAAATTAATTTAAATGATGGAAGTATCAGAACAAAAATGGAGATGCTTCCAAGTGCTTTTATATACATAGAGAATGTTTATGATTCGGGAAAAGTGTGTGGATTTAAAATATATGGAGGCGGATTTGGGCATGGTAGCGGAATGAGTCAGAACGGTGCAAGAGAAATGGCAAAAAAAGGTATGAAATATAAAAAGATTTTAAAATTGTTTTATAACGATATTGTTATAGAGGATTGTTAGAAATCTCGCTGTTCTGGGTTATTTCAGGGTAATAAAAAATGTTTATTTCCGCACCAATAAAGAAAATATAAATACAGAAATAGGTCCATAACATTAGTATAATGACAGCAGTAAGGCTGCCATACATATAGGTCATGTTAGAAAAGTTATCGACATAAATAGAAAATGCGTACGAAAAAATAATCCACCCCAGCGAACTGAAGGTTGCACCGGGAAGAACTTTCATAAAAGTGGTGTTTTTAAAGTTAGCGATTCTAAAAATAATTACAAAAAACATTGTTAGGACCAGAAAAACAATAAGATAACGTACAATCAGCGTTAAGATTGAGATATCTTTTAGTGCCGGTATCAACGAAATGGCAAATTTAAATATTCTGTTACCAAATACAAGGAGAATCATTGTAATAATCATTGCAATTAAAAAAATCACAGTGTAAATCATTGAAATAAAACGCGCAACAAAATAATTTCTGTTTTGATGTACCTTATATATATTATAGATACCGAACATTACAGAAAGAAAGCCTTTGGATGCAGACCAGATAGCACCCACAGCGGCAATGGATATAATTGTGCCGGATACATGGGTATATAATTCATTGATCATTTGAGTAAGTAAGGGTCTGATGCTTTCAGGCGCATAAGAGTTAATCGTGTTTAAGATAAAAGTTTTATCAATGGAAGTAAGACCGATAACATTCAACAGTAAAAGTACAAACGGAAAAATAGACAGAATAATAAAGAATGAAGCCTGAGCCGTATATATGCCAATCTTGTCTTCACTCATTTTTGCAAAAAAATCATATATCTTTTTTACAAGTTTAAATAATTTATTGTTCATATGCTACCATCCATTTAATTATATGAAGTTAGTATACCATTTTTTCACAATTACAACAATAAAC
>JAUUNJ010000318.1 GCA_030844625.1 Roseburia sp.
GTATCTTTCTTTCAGCAGTCTGATAAATTTTTCATATTTAGGACCAAAGTTTGTAATATGTTTTGTTTCCCAAATAGATTTAATTTCCTCTATATATTCCTCATATTTGGGAAGACTTGGTCTGGTAACAAAGATTTTATCCAATGATTAATACCTCCAGTCTATTAAAGCTGATATACAGTCCACATCAAATACCGGTATTTCGCATTTCAGCGAAACATCATATCGTTCTCTAAAGGAGTCATCAATAAAGATGGAATCCTTATGTGTGATGTAATTACTTTTTAATGTATCATCCTTAATATGAATAATATCTTCAAAAAGCGTCCTGTCTATATGATATTTTTTTAAGGAATCATCAATTTCTTTAGCATGTCTTGTCAATAAGATGATTTTTTTGCCCTTATTAAGACACTGGTATATAAATGCAATCATTTCAGTGTTGACTGTATCTTTATATGTGATTGTATCGTCAAAATCCAGATACACATACTCATAGTCTATATTCAAAATATATTTGTTTGAAAAAGCCCTGTCTACTTCGGCTGTATCAAGTAAGTGGGGAATTGCCCGGACTTCATAATCCATCAATTGATAGACCGTATTTAATATATAGTTAAAGCCTCTTATGCGGCTTGTGGACATACTTCCCGCCACACGGGGAGCCATTTCCAATAGCTTATAATGTCCTTTGGAATCCAGTTTGACCTGAAAGAACCATACGCCATTAAAGGAAACTTTTTCGTTAATGGCTTGCGCAATCTGCAGCACTTCTTCCGGAAGTGGTAGCGTAACAGAGTTGACACTGATTCCTGTGCGGATTCTTTTTCGCTCCCGCATGGAAGCGGCAATAAGTTCTCCCTGTAAATTAGTAAAACAATCTATGGTATATTCCTTTCCCGGCAGTAATTCGGAAATTACATATTGTTCAGCTATAGGGCGGAGTTTCTCAACATCCTGCATGGTATTTATTGTCATCACACCCTGAGAACCCTGTCCAATATCGGGTTTTCCAAATAAAGGAAGTACCTCCTCCGTAATGCTGTTTAGGCTGTATACTTTAGGTATAAACGTATTATCTTGAAATAACTGATAGGTTTTTAACTTAGATCGGCACAGATCACAGGTATCCCTACCGGAAGTGGCAATTTTGCAGTGGACCTGATCCCGGCGTTCGGAAAGATATAATATAACATCATCATAAGCCGGAATTAAAACATCTATAGCAAATTCATCAATTATACGGTTCAATTCATCCAGAAAAGTCTCACTGGTTATAAAAGAAATTCCTTCTATATAATTTTTATAAACCATTCTTCCATGGGAAGAAACAGAACTTAAACCGTACAAATTTAAGTGTTTATCATATTTTAGAGCGTTATGAACTTCCAAACCGATTTCAGAACCGCAAGGAAATACTAATACGTTAATCATTTTCTCCTCCTGGTGAACTTATGGATGTTTCAGCACAGCCATAAGAACAATGAACTAAAGTGTGAACGTTTTACTTTTTACTCTTTTTATCTTCTAAAACAATGTCCAGTACCTTTTTACAGGAACTTCCATTGCAATATTTTGCCATTTCATTACAAAAATCCTGTAATTTTGTTGAATTAGAATATTCGTAGTCATTAATGTTGGCAATTGCCTCAACCAAATCATTGCTGTCTTTAAGAATTGGTCCCGGAAGAGTATCCATTCCCACATAAAGACCCCTGGTTTCATTGATATATTCATCTAAATCATATGCATAGAAAAGAATAGGCTTTTTAGCACTTGCAAAATCATAAAATACACTGGAATAATCTGTAATCAGTATATCTGTAATACACAGTAATTCCATAACATCCTCTTCATTGCTTGCATTAATCAGAAAATCTTTATATTTTTCATCAATTACAAGATTGTCAGCAATCAGATGGTGCAGTTTTACTAAAATAACATATTCGTCACTAAAGTTTTCATAGAGTTCTTCTAAATCAAAAGGCAGACTGAAATCATAGCCTCTTACATAATCTCCCTGCAAATCACGCCAGGTAGGTGCATAAAGAATAACTTTTTTATTGCTAATTGCCGGATATTGAGCGAAAAGTCTCTCCTGGGCAGATGATTTAAGCGTGTTGTTATAAAATATGTCATTAATTGGGTATCCTGCTTTAATGACTTTTTTCTTAAAACGGAATGCGTTTACTAACTTTTCTTCACCATAATCATTATCTACCAGCAGATAATCCCAATTCTGACTTTCTTTGTATAGACCGCCAAATGCCTGCTTTTCAGGACCTTCGCACTGGATGTCAAATCCCAGTTTCTTTAGTGGAGTTCCATGCCATGTCTGAAGATACACGGTTGTATCTCTCTTTTCATTAACAGGGAAGCGGATATTGTTGACCCAATATCTGGCTTTTGCCAGATAATAAAAATATTCTGAACTTCCACGCTCTGCAAGAATCGGATTTCCCGGAATTTTTGTGCTTTCTGTATCAGGATAAGCCCAAACAAATTTAAAGTCTGAGTATTCAGGCGTTCGAAGCATGTATTCGTATAAATATTTAGGATTACCTGTGTAATTTTTTCCTAAATTGGCTTCAAACATAATAAGATTTTCGTCAGAGTCTTCATTTTTTAAGGTCTCAAAATATTTCTCACGTCCGATTTGGAAGCGGACACCCTTTTCATATTCATCTTCTGATGTGTGCCATGCATTTAGATTGTATTGGTTGCCCCCAAGGTAGAAGGAAGTAACCATATCTTCATCACATTCAAATTTATATAAATATTTTTCTATTGTAGAATATTGTGCCCTTTTCTTTGTTAAAAAGCCGCATTCACAATATCCGCCTACATATTCTACACCAATTCGGAAGTTGAGTCGGGCATTATAGTACATATAACTGTTCAGCTTGTCCATATCGATTAAAATGGTATCATCAATAAACCGGACTGACTCAGGCAGAATATGTTCATAAAAGCAATAGGTTTTTTTAGCATAATTGTCTGTGAGATAAATTGTATAGCTCTTTATTTTTGAGAGCAGAGAATATATTTTCAATGCAAGTTTAACATTACCGTTTTCGTCGGAAAAAACGGAGCAGTCTGTGGAAAAGGTATGATTTTCCAGATCAAAATCATATTTTTCTTCATATGTGAAATGATTTTGGCTGTTTTCAACAATAAGAATATGCCTATCGAGAAAACTAAGCTGGTTCCCATGGGCAGCATGTAAGATATAATTCTCCACATGACGGGTTTTCGGACAAATTATTTTCATCCAGTTATTTTCTAAGATTTTACCATTTTCGTCTGTAATTTCGAATTCGAGAACATAGCGGTCAATGAGATTAATCTCTCTGTCAAGTATGTGGTCTATATTATTAAGTACAATCTGGTTCTGAACAGTAATATTCTGCAGCAGCTCTCTCTCGTTTGTTTTCAGACTCTTTAAATAAAGCGCAAAATTTCTGCACTTTTCATAAGTATTTTTAAAATTAATGATTAATGCATTTTCTCTTGATTCATAAGAAATGGAATCAATATACTCATATTTAGATTTTAAATCCGGTATTTTATTATCCAAGCCTTTTGCAATGTAAGAAAAAGTTTTTATTTCCTGCTTTAAATATAATCTGGAATAATTATTTCTTATGGCAATAGAATTGTCACGGAAATATTTTGGCACCGGCATAAAAGCTTTTTCGCCGGAAACAAATATTAACTGTATTTCTTTTGTGCTGCTCAACAGATCGTCAATATCTTTAATTATGGCTATGTTGTTATCAACCGGAGTTGATA
>JAUUNJ010000319.1 GCA_030844625.1 Roseburia sp.
TGAAGAAAATGATGTCACGCCGAAGGACAACTCCAATTCCAATAAAGAAGGTGTTTCCCGCACATATAAAGGCTTTGATGGATATGCACCTATGATGGCTTACATTGGAACGGAAGGTTATGCCATTAACTTTGAACTACGTTAGGGAAAGCAAAGAGGGATGGTTTAAAATGACCAAACAGTACTGTAAAAACCTCACAATGCCCAGAGAAAGCAAAAAGATCCATTGTTTTAATCTCCTTTTCAAAGCTAACTTGAAAAAGTAAATTCTAGTGCAGAACTAAATTCCACTCATACCTTAAAAGTTGTGATTTTTATTGAATTTCTAAATTGCAATTTGCTGTGCATATACAAAATACAGAGTAGCACCTTGATAAAATAATTGATTTTGTGTCAAGTATTTTATATATGTGAATTTAGGGCTTGCAAGATTAAATTCCACTGATGGGTATGGGAATATTCCTTTTTGGCAGCTAGAATATCTCAATACCATTATGCACTGTCAAGGGGGCATAAGCCCCTTACGGCGAGCCCTTGACAGGCAAACTGGATTGAGATGTGAAATAGCCAAGGCAGGAATGAATTCCTATTCTTTCGTATGAAAGACTAAATTCTATTTGTGCAGGAGTAAATTCCATCATGAAGAGGGCATGCGGACGAAAAGTTGGACTGTGTAATGCCTGACATGTTATGAGGTACACACAAGAACAAATATCGACAGCACTTGTATTACTAAAAGCGACAGGATCCCCAGACAAAGTTGTCCAAACCTTAGGGTATCCATCTGCACCAATGCTTTATCATTGGCGTAAAAAGTATCCTGAATATTACGATGTTCCAAATCAAAAGCATTGGAGACAAGCTCCAACAGAATTGAAACATGACGTAATTAAACGTTGCCTTATTAAGGGCGAGCCTGTAAAATTAGTGGCAGAAGAAATCGGATACACACCTTCCTTGATATATAAATGGATTAGGGAGTATCGGGAGAAGGGATGTTTTCAACCCATGAAAAAAACTACTGCCAACATTAATGTAAATCCAAACGATATCACATCTGCGGAAGATATCAATGAGCTTAAAGCTCAGATGCTTGATATGCAGATGGAAATAGATATTCTTAAAGAAACAATCAATGTATTAAAAAAAGACCCCGGCATCGATCAGACAGCTCTCTCAAATCGGGAGAAGGCAGTGATAATCGATGCCCTGAAAAATAAGTATTCACTGCCGGATCTTCTAAAAAAACTAAACCTTGCAAAAAGTAGCTATTATTATCAAGAAAAAACCATTTATGCAGAGGATAAATACTCCAATCTTCGCAAAAGAATCATACAACTGTTTCATGAAAATCGTGATATATTTGGTTATCGGAGAATTCATATGCTGCTTCATCGTGAGGGTATAAAAGTTTCTGAAAAAGTGGTTCGTCGTATTATGAAGCAGGAAAAACTAATTATCAGACGAAAACGCAGACAGAAATATAACTCCTATAAAGGTGAAATAACACCTGCGGTGGAGAATGTTATAGATAGAGATTTCCATGCTACAAAACCAAATCAAAAATGGCTTACTGATATCACAGAGTTTTCTATCAAAGCAGGAAAAATATATCTTTCGCCGATAATTGACTGCCTTGATGGTATGCCGGTGAGTTGGACTATAGGCACTTCTCCGAACGCAGAACTTGCCAACACCATGTTAAGGAATGCTATTGCTACACTTAAACCAAACGAAAAACCTATCGTACATTCTGACAGGGGATGCCATTATCGTTGGCCAGAATGGATACAGATAATGGAAGAAGCAAACCTTACACGATCCATGTCCAAGAAAGGTTGTTCTCCTGATAACTCTGCATGTGAGGGCTTCTTTGGTCACCTCAAAACAGAAATGTTCTATGGACATGACTGGGATGAATATAGCATTGAAGAATTTATCCAGGAGATAAATAGCTATATGGGTTGGTATTGCAAAGATAGAATTAAATCAACACTCGGAGGACTTAGTCCTCTAGATTATAGAAGGAGTATAGGCATAGCGGTCTAAAAAAATGTCCGCATGCCCAGATTAAGAGTGGAATTTAAGTTTTCATTTTAGGTCTCCTTTTCAAAATAAATATTTTATTTACACTTATTTGAAAAAGTGATATACTTGTCCTAGGTACTTTTTCATAAGTGCTTATTCCTTGGGACTCTGATGGTTTTCGCGAATTTATCAAAGTCCTCTTTTTTTATATATAGTGGTCTTACTTTTGTAAGCTACAATATACCATTTTTATAATATATTCGGATTTATACCTACATATATTTCAATTTCTACATTTTCTATGTCTAAAGGATTCATTCGTTTTGTTACGCTATATCCAACTGTAATTGCCTGCAATCCATACCAATTTGTTGTATTTCCTTCTGATTAACAATGCCTCTGAAGGATAATACGTTTTCCAACAATAACTCCCTACCGGTTTTAATTTCCACCATAGTATTTGTACCTCCCTTTGAACGCAAAAAAACTGCAATATTAGTATAATATTGCAGTCGAACTATCATAGTATTAATTCACCTTAGATTCCCAACTTTGTGTCCTTATATTTCTATAAGTTTGCCACATATTATATATAAGCATATCAAATATGAATATATTTGTCAACATTTTTTTATAAACGAACTATTAACTGAACTATTAACTATCTTGTAATTACCTTGAATGAAAAACTAAAACTCAACTGAAATACTGTCTGATTACACAAAAAAAGACGCAGAATTTTACTCCCACGCCTTAAATACTATCTGGAGTATATAAACCATTTATATGTACTGGGCAGAATTTTGATATTTCCGCCCTCTGTTAACTCTAGTCTGTTATCTCACATTATTTTTCTTATCAATTAACGTAGTTTCTATATTAACTGTATCTCCCTGTTTCTCCATATATGCCTCAAACGCCTCAGCACCATACTCATATTGATTCTCCGATACTAATGCCACCGTCTGTTGTTTCACTGTATTTTTGCCTTCCTGATTTGTCTGCTCATACAGTTCATCCCATTTCTTCTCCATCCTCTGTAATTCCACATCCTTAGCCAGATTATCTACCTTATCTATAGCCGCATCCAGATGAAGTTCCAGATTCTGATATACCTTCTTCTGCCACTCCCAAAGTTTGCGTATAACTGCTATATTTGACTGTGCATATTCTTTCTTGGAATAATCCACCTGCTCCTTTCTGGCAAGAACACGAAAACTGTTTGCCAGCTGTTCATTCGTCATTCGCATCCCCTCACCGAAACCATCAATACAGTCAAGTGTCTGGTCTGTCTCAACAATCCCCTCACGGACATTCTCTCTGATAGATTCAAGCTTTTTCTTTACTCCAAAGAATTCTGATACCTTATTAAGTGCCTCTTTTCCCTTCTGCTTTACTGCCTTTACGATTTCAGCAGCCTTGTTATGCATCTCTTCCTTGACTTCAACGAGTTTCTCCTTCATCTGCTGGCATCTTGCCTGTGCCCTGTCTACCATTTCCGATAAGGTCTCTTTCAGGGATTTTGATGCCTGCTGTTCCTTCATCTCCTGCAATTCCTTACGCATCTGCACCAGCTCGTTTGTCATCTGGTCAAGCTTGCTTTCAAGCATATCCACATAAGCCGCACTCTCAAATACATCTGCCGCCTGTTTTGGTCTGCCATCTGCCTTTAGCAGTTCCATAAGCTCCATGATCATTTCATCTTTTGTCATTGATTTTTTCTTTTCTTCCATAATGTCCTCCAATCCGGGCAGCTTTCGGCC
>JAUUNJ010000320.1 GCA_030844625.1 Roseburia sp.
CCTTTAACATTGGCAGTTATCTGTGTTCACCAAATGATGTTATTCTTCCAAAAAGACTAATTGTATAAAGTCCGCATAATCCGATAATTGCATAGACAATTCGTGAAATCCATGTCATTTGCCCAAACAAAAAGGCAACCAGATCGAATTTGAAAAAACCGATCAATCCCCAATTGATTGCACCTATAATGACAAGTGTTAATATTACATAATCAAAACATCTGGAATTCATTTATTCTTACCTCCTTTATGTTCTTATATTATCTTTTCCATAAAATAAAAAATCATACATTGCAGCATAAAATAACAGTTGTAATATTGACTAACACACTAAATTGTTAGATAATTAGGGTTGAAGTTTAAGGAGAATATCATGGCAAAAAACAAGCGCGTTATAAGATACAAGTCACCCATTCACTTAAATGCAGGTATTGTGATTTTTGGTCTTATATCTATCTATTTATTTATAAATGTGGTTATTTATTTTACAACAGAACGTACAAATTTCTATGAAGTAGTATCAGGTACGAATTCTGAAGAAATAAATAAATCCTATACCGGAATTGCTATTCGTGATGAAAAAATACAATATTCGGAAGCTTCCGGATTTATTGATTATTTTGTCAGGGAGAATTCCAGAGTTTCTAAAAATACAACTCTTTATAGTATTGATTCCACAGGAGAACTTAATACTTTGCTTTCAGAAATCAACAAAAAAAATTCAAAACTTACTGACGAAAATATTTCCATGATTTCCAATCTGCTTTATGATTTCAGTAATAATTTCAGCGACATGGATTTTTCTGATGTCTACGATTTCAAAAGTAGTTTAAAAGGTACTGTTGTTGATTTGATCAATATGAATTCTCTTCAGAAACTGGCAAAAAAATCCGGTGATGAATTTACGATTAATAAATCAGCGTCTTCCGGGATTGTTTTATATCGTGTAGACGATTACGAAACCCTTAAGCCCAAAAAATTAAAACAAAGTCTTTTCAATAAATCAGACTATACAGCGGCAACATTTTCTTCTGGTGACAAAATTGATTCCGGTACTCCAATTTACAAAACCATTAATGATGAAGAGTGGAGCATAGCAATTCAATTGTCTAATGCTGAAGCAAAAAAATATAAAGGCAAAACCGGTATTAATATTAAATTTTTAAAAGACGGGCTCTCCACAACAGCTAATTTTAAAATCGTTAAAGGTGCAGACAAAAAGAAGTATGGTATTATTACACTATCCAAATACATAGTTCGTTATGCTTCTGACAGATTTATAGATATCCAGATATTGGATGATGTTACTTCCGGATTAAAAATTCCAAAAACCTCTCTGGTCTCAAAGAAACTCTATGTGATTCCGAAAGAATATGGAGAGGAAGGCGCAAATTCTTCCGATAAAATCGGATTCCGCCTCAGAACCACCGAAAATGGTAAAACAACAGAAAACTTTTATTATCCGACTGTGGCATATTCAGATGATGATAATTATTATGTTTCCACTTCCCTTTTTGACGAAGGAGCCGTTCTATCAGGGCTGGAAACTAATGAACCTTTTGTAATTGGCCGGACACAGGAATTTGTCGGTGTTTATAACATCAATAACGGATATACTGTTTTTGTCAGGGTTAAAATTCTGGATACAACGGATGAATATTATATTGTAAAAGCAGAAAATCAATATGGTTTGACAAACTATGACAGAATTGTACTGGATGCAAGTCAGGTTTCGGAAAATCAGATTGTTTTTCAATAGACAAAACTTAAGTGAGGGTGATAGGAAACATGATACTTGAAAATATTAATTTGGTTCAGGAAAATATTAAAAAGGCGTGTGAAAAATCAGGTAGAAAGATTGATGACGTCACATTGATCGCCGTAAGCAAAACAAAACCTTATACAGATATTCAGGAAGCACTTCCTTCGGGAATCCTTGACTATGGGGAAAACAAAGTTCAGGAACTGTCTGATAAGTACGATATTCTGCCGAAAAATATTAAATGGCACATGATTGGACATTTACAGCGCAACAAAGTAAAATATCTGGTAGGAAAGGTAGAATTAATCCATTCTGTAGATTCTCTCAGGTTGGCTGAACAAATAGAAAAGGATTTTGGAAAAGCTGGTCAATACGCAAATATTTTAATTGAAGTAAATATGGCGCAGGAAGAAAGCAAATTTGGAATTACCGCCCAGGAAACAGAAGCATTAATCCGGGAAATCGCCAAACTTCCCCATATTCGAATCAAAGGATTAATGACAATTGCGCCTTTTACTGACAATCCGGAAACTAATCGTATCTATTTTAAAAATATGAAACAATTATCAGTTGACATAACCGCTAAAAACATTGATAATGTTACTATGGATGTGCTTTCAATGGGGATGACGGGTGATTATCAGGTTGCTATTGAAGAAGGGGCAACAATGGTAAGAGTTGGCACCGGAATATTCGGAGAAAGAAATTATAATATATAACAGGAGAGAAAAATGTCTAAATTAGGAGATAAATTTAAAAATATTTTTACAGTTGATTATGACGATGATTATGAAGAGGATTACTATGATGATTATGAGGATGACGAATTAGAGGAGACAGTTGAAAAGCCGGTTCGACAGAAAAGAGAACGAACTGTTGTCAAAGAAGAATCCAGTCCTAAGACTTCCAGAACGACCGGTTCTTTTGGTACATCAAAAAGCACAAGAACTTCAAGAACAACCAGAAACAGCAAAGTTGTTCCAATGAGAAGCAGTGATATGGAAGTCTGTGTTATCAAACCAACTTACTATGAAAGCACCAGAGATATTATTGATACATTACTGGAAGGTAAATCCGTTGTTCTTAATCTGGAAGGTATGAAATTAGACCTTGCACAGAGAATTGTGGATTCTGTTTCCGGTGGCTGTTATGCCATTCATGGAAATCTTCAGAAAATCAGCGGTTATATATATCTGGTAACACCTAGTTCCGTTGATATTACCGGTGATTTTCAGGATTTAGTAAGTAATGAGACCTCTGATTTCTCAGGTTCATATTCCAGAAGAAGTTATTAATCATGAACAAGGAAGAGCATTTTTTAAAAAACAGATTTCTTGAACTGGCAAACATTGCTTACGAGAGAAATATATATACATTTACTGATTTTTTGAATATCAATGAGATAAATATTTTAAATACATATAGCAATCAATTACCTCCTGTTAGCCTTCAACTATCAGGAGGTAATAGTTATGCAGAAAGAAAAGTCGCAATTTTCTCTGCCCACGATATCTGTTATGAACAACAACCACCAATAACAGTAATAAAAATTGCACCAATCAATTCCCAATTTGCTGACAATCTATGCCACAGGGATTTTTTAGGTGCTATTTTAAATCTTGGAATTAACCGAAACAAAATCGGAGATATTTTTATTAAAGATAATACTGCATATGTTTACTGCATAGATGAAATTGCAGAGTATATTACAGAAAATCTTAATAAAATACGACACACATTTGTAAAATCAACGCTATATAACATGGCAGAACTAAACATTACTCCGGAATTAAAACAGATTAAAGGAACTGTAGCCAACATAAGATTAGACAGTTTGATTGCAACAGCCTTTGGTACTTCCAGAAGTAGCATTATCTCTTATATTGAGGGCGGAAAAGTATTTGTAAATGGAAAACTAATCACTTCTAACGGCTATTCCATAAAAGAAAACGATATTGTCTCTGTTCGCGGAAAAGGCCGCTTTATCTATGACGGAACAATGGGCGTTACCAAAAAGGGACGCAA
>JAUUNJ010000321.1 GCA_030844625.1 Roseburia sp.
GAATGGCCTCTTTATATGTATCCGTAGTTCGTATTGTATTTATATTGGAAATATATGAACTGCCATCCATACATCGAAGGTATGGTCTGACCCCGTTTTCAGGATAAATTGCTATTGTACGGATATGCCCTTTTAGTGCCACCATGTCCTGTACAATCTGCATTGGTGCTTCCTCAAGCCACAATTTTGCATTTTGGTTTTTCTCTTTTGGATTATCAGTTGTCAGCAGATTTAGAATTTCGTTATTAATACAGATGTAGGTTGAAAAATCCTTAATATCTCTCTGTAATACATTAATACTGTCTGACAAGGCATTTACGCTTCCCAGATCATTTTCCAATTCGTCATTTAATACTTTATTGTAATTGACAAAAAAGAGAGCAATACATACTGCGATTAACACAGGTGTGATAATCAAATATCCGTAAAATATTAATTTTTTCTTTACACTTAATCCACTGACCCACTGCTTTATCTTTTTCATATTCTAATTCTATACTTGTCTTTAACCTTTCACTGCTCCCATGCCAACACCTTTTGTAATATGCTTGTTTAAAATAATATACACAATTACTGCCGGTGCCGCTGTCAATGCCATGACCGCAAACTGTACCGAATAATTGGATGAGTATTGCCCGGTAAATTCCAGAACGGAAAACGGTAATGTCTTCCATTTTGGAGAACTTAAATATGTACTTGCCATCATAAATTCATTCCAGTTATTCAAAAATGTCATAATTGCAACCGTTGCAATGGATGACTTTAACATTGGTGTAATAATCTGAAAAATTATTCTGTAAATTCCACAGCCATCCATAACTGCCGCTTCTTCCAATTCCACCGGAATAGATTCCATAAAACTTGTCATCAAAAACAGTCCCTGGGGAAGAGAAAAAGCCACATACGGAATCAACAATGCCCAGATAGTATCTGTCATTCCTAACTCATTATAAATTTTGTAGTTAGGCAGTAATGTAGCATGAATCGGTATCATCATTCCCATTAAAAGCAATGTCTTTACCAATCCGCTTAATTTCCATCTCATCCTTCTGCAGGCAAATCCCGCCATAATGGAAACAACAATTACCAAAACTACCGCCAATGCATTTATTAGTATACTATTTTTTAAATATAATAGGAAGTGTCCATCTACAAATGCTTTTGCATAATTCCCCCATTGTATTTTCTTTGGAATAATAAGGAGACCGCTTGTAAACATTTCATTGCTGCTTGCAAGAGAGAAATCTAACAGCCATATTAATGGGAATATCTGTATTACTGCTATTATAATTAAAATAATCCATAAAAGAGGTTTCGTGATTTTTCTTTTCTTTTTTTGTTTTTTATTCATTTATGCTACCCCCTTTACTCTTCTTGCTTTGTTCGCTTTTTTAATTTTTACTTCATCTCTGTCTGCAAAAACTTTATTTAATACAACCGTTGCAATCAGGCAGATAATAATGAAAACGACACCGATTGCATTACCATAGCCGTACTTAAATGCTTTAAATGCCTGCTGATAGAGATAGTTTGCAGCAAACTGTGTACTGTTAGCAGGACCACCATTTGTTAACAGATATACTGTTTCCATCTGCTTTAGGGCTGATATGACCGCCATTGTCACATTTACCTGAATAACAGGTTTCATAAGCGGAAGTGTAATTCTTAAGAATGTCTGTCTCTGGTTCGCCCCGTCAATGGCTGCCGCTTCATACAAGGTCGGATCAATATTTTTAATTCCTGTATAATAAATTAACATTCCCCAGCCAAATCCATGCCAGATTAATACAATTAACACTGCCCATATTGCTGTGTCCATTGAAAACCAGTTTATATCTCCTTTTCCACCAAAAGCTTTAATGATATTATTTAAAAGACCAAAATCCGGATTATATATAAATTTCCACAAATATGCTATTACTGCTACCGAAATTACATTAGGAATAAAATACACACATCTGAAAAAGTTTTCTGCCCGTCCACCCAGCTTATCCAAAACCGCTGCAACAATCATTGCCAGAGGATGCTGAATGCAGACAAATCCAATTGCCAATAAAAGCGAGTTTCTAAGAGAAAGTGCAAACGCTTCATCGTGTAAGAGATTCTTATAATTTTCCCAGCCAATAAAATCAAAGGAACCCATTCCCGAATAATTTGTAAATCCATAGTACACACTAAGACAAATTGGTGCAAGAATTGCAAATAAAAACAATAACAGCCCCGGCACAATTAAACTTATAATAACTAATTTATTGCTATATAATTTTTTCATGTACTGCTCCTTTCATATACGTTTAAAAATATGACCGCCAGAAATAACTCTCTGGCGGTCACAATAAATTCATATCATTTTATTTCGTTCTTATTTACATGCTGCGCCAATTTTTGAAAGGAAGTCATCTATACTCTTGCTTCCATTGCAAACGCCCTGAATTTCGCTTTCAATACTTGTCTTGAATGCAGATGAGCCGCTATCATTAATTGGGTTACCTGAAAGATTTGTAGATTTGCTTAAGATTTCTACAACCTGTTTTAAAAGTTCTGTTTCTTCACCTGTCATGTAACTGCTCTGATCCTGTGCAGAAAGTCCAACACCATTTTCCCATCCGTATTTGGAAAGTTTATCCGGCTGATACATATAATTTAAGAATTTAATAGCTTCTTCTTTTACTTCTGATTTTTCAGATACTGCATATCCGCCACCGTTCCAAGCTGAAATATCTGTTTCTGCTGCCTTACCGTCTTTTACTGTCGGCATAGTAAATACACGAACGTTCTCACGAATATCTTTCTGAATATCTTCATTTGTTGCCATGGATGTCTCCCAGCTTCCCATATAGAACATTGCAGCCTGGCCGTTTGTGAACAGGTTCATAGCTGTTGCATAATCCTGTGAATCATAGCCTTTCTGGAAAAGGTTTGCATCTGCTGCATCTTTCAAAAGCTGTGTTGCCTGCTTCATTTCCGGAGCGCTAAAGTCACCACTTGCCATTGCATCACTAATCATCTTAGAATAGTCTGTTCCTGTAATCTGATACATTAAGTCTGCAAGATATACACAGAGCGGCCATCCATCTCCACCGTCCATAGCTACAGGAACAATATCCTTGTCATTAATTTTCTTTGCCAATGCCAATAACTCATCATATGTTTTTGGAACTTCCCAGCCATTGTCCTGGAACATTTTCTGATTATAGTAGAATACTGCGATATCTGTATTTCTTGGAAGTCCATAAAGTTTTCCGTCATATGTATATCCGCTAAGAGAACCTTCAACGAATCCATAATCCTTATAATCATCCTGATTCAATTCTGCAAGAACTCCCGCATCTACAACTTCATCTAAGAATGCCGGCTGTCCCCAAATACTAACAACGTCTGGCATACCCTCCATTGCATATGCTTTGAATTTTGTCTTGTAAGCTTCTTCATCAAGAGCTTCCACTTCGATTTTTACATTTGGGTTTTCCTTCATGTACTCATCAATAATTGTCTGCTCTACCAGACCCTGTCCGTTCTTTCTGTCTGGTAAGTTTGAAAATACTTTTAATGTTATCTCTTTACCATTTGCTTTTGTTTCACCAGATTCACTGCTTTTCTGCCCGCATCCGACTGCCATGACAGCTACCATAGCAACAGTTAAAATAATTGATACAATTTTTTTACTTTTTCTCATGTTGATCCTCCTTTTTTTTATTGCCTCAAAAATTTTATTTGATAAATAAATTTTATCATTGTGATTCAAAGCAAAAAAGATATTAATTTTACGAAAAGGGGG
>JAUUNJ010000322.1 GCA_030844625.1 Roseburia sp.
CGTACGAGGGTATTGTATATGAATATGACAGTATTAAGTGGACGTGTATGCACGATTCCAAAGATAAAATTATTACAGATAGAGGAACAGCAAGTGTCGATATGTTTGTTTACCGTTGCGATTGTTGATGGGGTTTTTGCGACACAGGATTATAAGATGGAAGAAACTAATATTGATTATTTTGAATGTGTGGCATTTGGAGAAGCGGCAATTATGATTAATGCAAATTTTGTTAAGGGATCCAAAATAATTTGTAAAGGCAGAATGAAAAATCATATTTTTAATGATGTGAATGGAACAAAGCACTTTACAAATGTGTTTGTGGTTGAGCAGGCTGAATTTGGAGATACAGATGCAGCGTTTGAAAAAGGTAGGAAAAAATCCATTGAATTATCAGTTGTAAGTGATTTGCAAATGTTATTTAATACATACAAAAAAGTATGCGAGAATGGTTTTTTATGTATTGATGAAGAGGAGTATTATAAAATTGCTATGATGTGTATGTAATACAGTTTGAACAACAGAATAATTAATCAACGATTAAGGAAGTCTATCATGCATAGACTTCCTTTTTTGTACTAAAATCAACATATTTATGAAAAAGAATGATTTTACCATAACATTAATAGATGGCCAATGGTATATGATTGGAACATAGCAAAAAGTTTCTTGATGGAATGAGGAGGAATGCATATGTCCGAAGAAAATTTAAAATATGTTACCATTGAACTCAGCAAAAAACAGGTAGATACAAAGAATCTTTATCATAGTGATAAGACGAATAAAGATTATGCACGTGTTCTGGCTCCAAATGATGGTACTTTTTTTTATCCAATAAAAAGTATCAAAGTAAAGCAGGAAGATCCGAACCGGGTTTATTTTGTAAGACCAGAGGGAACAGAAATTGAAATTCATTACAGTAAGCGTAAAGAAAATGTTCCAGACACTGCTCCGAATGAGGAAAAATATGAACGATATACCCGCACCTGGAAAATTGAAGATTTGAAAGCTGCATATGATGAACAGAAGAAAGAATATGCTGAAAATCATGGATTTTACAATTGTACGGTTCCTACTTCATGGGGGAGAAAATTCAGTTCTAAGGGGAAGGATTATATTTCGATTTCGATACCGGTTCCTGCTGAAAATTCTGATAAAGAGATATGGTGCAGTCTTGTTATTGCTGCAGAACAATTTAAGAAATCTGATCGGGATGATAATATGAGTTATTTTGGTTTTCCGAAGAAAAAGTTAGACACAACGGAAGATTACCTGGTTGAACTTCGACACAGCGAAAAACAGAATGATGGATCATATTCTGATGAAAAATTGTATTTGAGCAGTGCAGTTTTGAAAGAATGCATTGATAAAGCGGTTAAACGTAGCCAAGTAAAAGATTTGTTTGTGTCTACGGAAATATCGGATAGATTACTTCGTAGATTTGAAACGAAAGAAGGCAAGCCATTATATGCCATTTCGGTTCCTATCTATGAAGATAATGAGGAAAAAGCTACATTTTATGAAATTGTTGTACCAGGAGAAAGAGTTTCAATTAATTCTGAAACTAATAGGGCTCGGTTAACATTATTCAAAAACGGACCGGATGGACAAGTATATACTCACATTGCAAAGCGGTCTTTTGATAACGGAAATGGTGGCTATGATACAGTATCAAAGAAGTATTCTTCTGAAGAAGTTATCAATTTATTTGATGAGTCAAAGAAAAAATATAGAGAAAACCATTCTGATGCAGACCATTCTCTTGAGGATGAAGAAGCCGAGAATGCTATAGAAAATCAAGTGATTGAAAATATGGAACAAAGTGTAAATCATAGACATAGTCGAAGATAGGAGAGGATGCATTATATGAAAATATCAGAAATGACAACAAATGATTTGGCAGAGAGGTTGATTATTGAGGTGATCAATTACGAAGAAAGCGCAGATCGAATTTTTAATTTTCCTTTTATTCGTAAAGGCAGTTTTGCTATTCTTCCACAGTTGTGCATCGGGGATAAGAATTTGACGGGACATTTTACTACGTGCCTTAACGTTACAAATGACATGTTAAATAGTTGGAATATTTCCAAAGAAGAAATGTTTCAACTTGCTGCGAAAAACTCAGCCAAAGAATTCCCTGTTAGTGTTGAGCCGATAACTGAATATATGAATTCGGATGAAGTTCATATATTTTTGGAAGATTGTTTTGATATTTCAAAAATATATGTAATGTCCAATGAGACTTATTTTAATGGGGCATCAGCAATGTTTTATCCGGATTCCTTAGATCAGACAGCACATTCCTTTGATACAGAGAAACTTTTTATCTTACCGATTAGTGTTAATTACGTTTATTGTATGCCGATTGATAATGGAATTTCGGAGGATGAGCTGGCGGCAATTTCAAAGGAAGTGGCGAAGGTTTTAGAAAAAGAGAATCGTTTATGTGATAATCTCGTGGTTTATGATTCGGTGCATAAAACAGTGGAAGAATATGGTGGAGATACATATTCAGTTGAGTTTGATACAGAGAAAAATCTACAAAATAGAAAAGTGAATGGAGGACGCTAAAATGGAGTATGAGTGCAACGGTTATCAGATCTCTAAGGAGACATCAGAGAATAAAGGCGCAGTATTCTCAGCATATGCAAATGTTATTATGGGGAAAAAAGAATCTGAAGAAGAGAAGGAGAAAAAAAAATATGAATTATGATGAATTTAAGCTTTTGGTGAAAGAGAATATTTCTCGATTCTTTACTTCAGAAAACCGGATTAAAGATATCACTTTAAAACAGATCTGCAAAAATGGTGCTGATCTTGATGGACTTATTGTAAGTTACCAAGATATAAATATTGCACCGGTAATTTATTTGAATAATTACTATGAAAGTAATTTAACAGAAAATCAGGTATTAGAAATTACAAGACATATTGCTCATCTTATTGAAGAGAATATGCCCAATCAGTCTTTTGAAACAGGATGGCTGTCTGATTTTGAAAAAGTAAAAAATTTGATAGTTCCAAAAGTGGTTTGTGTTGATGGAAATGAAAAAATGCTTGAAAACCTGATATATACCCCGGCTGCTGATTTAGCAGTTATTTATTCAGTATATCTTGATGAATACAGTAATGCAACAGATTGTGCTACAATTCCTATTAGCCATGCCATGGCTGAGAAATGGGGAGTGAGAGCCGATGTATTGGCACACTTAGTAAAAAATAATCTGGAAAATGTGAGTCCGGAAGGATTTCATCCGTGCTTAAGAGATATGGCAGATGTTATTCCTGTTAATATGAAAAATGCTTTTGGAGATATGGAAAGAGATAAAATGTATATCATTTCTAATCGCAGGGGAATTAATGGTGCTGCAGTTTTTATGGATGATCAATTTATGGATCATGTCAAAGCACAATTGGGTGAAGATTTCTATTTGTTACCATCATCAATTCATGAAATGATCTGCGTAAGGAACACTGGTGATCTGCAAGTGGAAGAACTTGAAAATATGGTTACTGATGTAAATCAGTGTGAAATTGCACCAAAGGATAAACTGTCAGATCATGTTTATAAGTATGATTGCGATAGACATGAAATTTATCGTGCAGATCAAGAGTTGAAGAGGCAGGAAGAACTAAATGCGAGTCAGAGTGTACGTTCACATATATCTAGATAGCTGAATAATTATAGGCTGATGTTGCTTTTAGTAGCATCAGCTTTTCTAGTGTGCCGAGCATGGCACTAATCTTACTGGTGAAAGTCCAGTCACGGG
>JAUUNJ010000323.1 GCA_030844625.1 Roseburia sp.
TAGATAAAGAAGTTGATTTGATGTATGACGACCTTGAAAAAATGGTTAAGAAAAAACAAAAGGAAAGATACATCAGATTAGCAAAAGAAGCACAAGAGAACTATGAATCAAGAATAAATGAGGAAGAGATATGTGAAAAAATTAAAGATGATACCATTAAGAACATAAAAGAAAAATTTGCTCCAATCCTAATTGAGAGTGATGAAAAAAATGGAATCGTAGATGTTAATTTATTAAACTTAATTGATTATACTAGCTCAATGGGAACCAAAAACAGTACGAATGGATATTATTCACATATGGATGGAATGTTCTTGTTTGGTATTGCAAGATTTTTATATCAAAGGGGAGTTGTTGAATTTAAAAAGAGATTTGACGATTTTGCTGATGATAAAGAATTTATGGAATACTTAGCAGCAAATAATTTTCATTTACTTCTTGGATCACAATATATTTTGAAAAATAGGGATTATAGAATTAGTGCTGAGTACAAAAGATTTTTGGAAGATTATGAGACAATATACACAACTGTTTTGCAAGATGGTATCGCGTTGAGAAGGAATTCTATACAGGTGTGCTTGCATGATATTAATGTCTCAATCCATTCTCCAAGTATAAAAGAAGAAAATGTAGAATATGACAGGGAAACAGGAAAATATTACTATCCTATTTTGAATGGACTTCCGATAGATTTTGATGAAGATGAACTTAGAGAATTCCTCTATAATAATCGCAAAGTTATAAACGTAACTGCAAAAATATCTATACAAGTAAATGAAAAGCCATGTGGAACTGTTTTCACTGGTAGAAAAAGAGGATAATATTTGTTAGATGTAGAGGAGTTATAGTGATATTGGAGGCGGATATGGTGATAGAAAATGCTATAAAATATGTAAAACAGATATTTGCAGATGATTGTAGTGGGCATGACTATCATCATACTATGAGGGTTTATCGTTTGGCTATGCAGATTGCAGAGCAAGAAAATGCGGATATGTTGATTGTGCAGTTAGCAGCCTTATTACACGATGTAGATGATGTTAAGCTTTCACCGGAAACACACGATACTAAGAAAAATGCAGTTAGATTTATGAAAAATAGTGGCGTAGATGATAAAGTTATAGCTTCTGTGTGTAAGATTATAGATGAAGTTTCTTTTGCAGGAACGGATTCAGTTGTACCAAGCACATTAGAAGGAAAATGTGTACAGGATGCGGACAGACTTGATGCTATAGGAGCTATTGGAATTGCAAGGACATTCGCATATGGTGGTAGTAAAGGAAGAAGAATACATGATCCGGATATAAAACCTATGACTAATATGAATAAGGCAGATTATAATCAGAACCATAATTCTACAAGTATTAATCACTTTTATGAAAAACTCCTGCTGCTTAAAGATATGATGAATACTGAAACTGCAAAGAAAATGGCTATGCATAGACAAGCTGTTATGAAGGAGTATCTTGTAGAGTTTATGGCAGAATGGGAAGGAGAAAAGTGATATGTTGGAAGTTAAATTTTATGATACGGTAGATGATTCACTATTGAAATTTGCAGTAATTATTTCGCAGAGCAATGGCAAATGGGTGTTTTGCAAAAATAAGGAACGAGATACCTATGAGGCTCCGGGAGGTCATCGTGAAGTTGGAGAAGATATTTTGGAAACTGCTAAGAGAGAACTTCAGGAAGAAACAGGTGCCATACAGTTTAATATTAAGCCAATATGCGTTTATTCCGTCACGGGTAAGAATAGTGTAAATGAGAACGGTGAGGAAACATTTGGATTATTATGTTTTGCGGAGATAAGGGAATTTTCAGGTCAGCTGGATAGTGAGATGGAAAAGGTTGTACTTATGGATGAGTTGCCACAAAACTGGACATATCCGTTGATTCAGCCTAAATTGATTGAAAAGTATCTGCAGATAGAAAAGCAGTCTTATAGCCAGATACAGTTGTCAGCAAAACAGACTATAGAATACATAAAGAATACTATCAAGCCGGGAATGAATTTACTTGAGATTCGAGAGTTATCTGAGGAAAAACTGTTAGAGTTGGGTGCAGATTCGTTCTGGTATTGGGATGTTGGTGCATTTGTATTTGCAGGAGATGAAACAACTGTTTCTGTATCTGGTAAGCAGTATGTAACTTCGGATAGAGTTATAGGAAACAACGATATAATAACCATTGATTTAAGTCCACAGGTGGGGAATATCTGGGGAGACTATGCGAGAACTATTATTGTAGAAAACGGCATGGTTGTAGAGGATATAGGGCTGATTGAAAATCCGGAATGGAAAAGCGGTCTCCAGATGGAAGAGAAATTACATGCAGAATTGTTATGTTTTGCTACGAAGGAAACAACCTTTGAGAAATTGTACTATCATATGAATGAGTTCATAGTGGAAAATGGATTTGTTAATCTTGATTTTATGGGCAATCTGGGACATTCCATTGTAAAAACCAAAGGTGATAGAGTTTACATTGAAAAAGGTAATATGACCAAGCTTGGCGATGTAAAGTATTTTACATTTGAACCGCACATAGCATTTCCAGATTCAAAGTATGGATATAAGAAAGAGAATATTTATTACTTTGATGAAAATGGGCTGATGAAACTTTAAGATATAGATTGGATGAAAAAATGATTAGAGAAGCAAACAAAAATGATTTAGATGAAATATTACAGCTTTACCTGTATCTTCATGAAAAAAGTATACCGGAAGATTCACAGCATTTAAGAAGCACATGGGACAATATTATGAATGATGCAAATCATCATCTTATTGTTTGTGAGACTGATGGCAAGATCGTGGCATCCTGCGTATGTGTGATTATTCCCAATCTCACAAGAAATGTTCGTCCATATGCATTTGTTGAAAATGTGGTAACACATGGGGAGTATCGAAAGAAAGGTTATGCTACAGATTGCCTAAATTTTGCCAAGAAAATTGCAGAAGAGAATAATTGCTACAAGATGATGTTGCTTACAGGTTCAAAGGAAGAAAGTACATTGAATTTTTATCGAAATGCCGGTTATAACAGTTCAGACAAGACCGCATTTATACAGTGGATTGATATATGAAATATGTATACACCTAAACCATTGGGGCAGAAAGTGAGTGTTTGAGTTATGACAGGAAAGTTAAGAAATATGACGTCAATTTACTTATTAAAGGATGATAAAGTACTGCTCTTATTCAGAAAGGGCGGAAGAGTTGTAAGTGATGTATGGACAGGTTCTGCCGGAGGTCATTTTGAAGAATTTGAGCTAAATGATGCAAAGGCTTGTGTATTAAGAGAGATGAATGAGGAACTAGGACTTTGTGAAGATAATATTCGGAATCTTTCTCTTAGATATGTTACCTTACGAAGAACGAAAGGGGAGATAAGACAAAATTACTATTTTTTCGCAATACTTAATGAGGAAGTTAGTGATGATTTGGTTTCGAATGAAGGAGAATTGAAATGGTTTTCTCTAAATAAATTGGATGAACTGGAAATGCCATACACAGCAAGGTATGTTATGAATCATTATTAGTTCAATAGGACAGTATTCAGACAAAATATATACAGGTGTAGCAAATGAGAATGAGGTTATATTTTGGGGATTGCCAGAGTTTTGATGTAGTGACAGAGGTGCAGAATGATACAAAAATTTAAATATAAAAGAGCAACAATGGAAGATATTGATGAACTGGTAAGAACAAGAATAATTGTCCTTCGTGCCGCTAACAAATTGTCAGATGATGAGGATATG
>JAUUNJ010000324.1 GCA_030844625.1 Roseburia sp.
CTCATGCACGGTTTGATGAGGGGCGGATGAAATTTTTCATCCGCCTACTCTACATATTCAAGATATTAGCAAGGCATAGAAACCATATTTAGTTCCGAACGGGAAATCCGTAATTGAACAAGGAGCGAATCATATGGTAAAGAAAACAGAAAATATTGCATTAGAAGAAACTAGATCTGTATTACATGATTTAGAAATTCAAAAGAAATCTATCAAAAAGCAATTAGAGTGTGGTATTATTAATTCTGTCGACGCCTCTCAAGAAGAGGAGAACATCATGACAAAAGAAAGGAAACTCAAGAAACAGTTAGTATCTGCTGTCCATGTCACCAAAGACGGGCAGCCTCGAAAAATTGAATATAAGGATAGCAAAGGACTCTATATGACAATCTTGCCAGATAAAAAGAAGATTTATGGCAAAACGGAAGAGATACTTATTGACAAGTTGTTTGATTACTACGGGTTGGCAATTAGTGATGTGAGTATTGCTGGGGTTTTTGAATTAGCGCTTGCTGAAAAGCAGACTACTCAGAATGTGAATCCGGAAACTATTAAAAGAGATAGGCAAACATTTAATCGGTTTATCATATCTGATTTTGGCGCACGAGATATTCGGGAAATTTCGAAGGTAGAACTTCGGGCGTATACGCAAGAAATGGTTCAAAGAATTCATCCGATAGAAACAGCATTTAAGGCATATAAAGGTATTTTAAATCTTATATTTGCTTATGCAATGGAGTACGGGATTATTAAAGAAAATCCTGTTCCGTTTGTCAAGAATGCTGTTTATCTAAAAGGATGTGAGCGCACGAAGGCAAAAGCGGAGAACAAAATTCTGTCAAAGGAAGAAATCGATTTGGTGACCAAAACTGTTCGCAGTCGAATGACACAGAATCGATACCATGGTTATTTTATTTTGGGATATGCAATTTTACTTTCCGTTGAAACTGGAATGCGTGTAGGTGAACTCTGCGCACTGAAATGGGATGACGTAAAAGAGGATGGGATACATATTCATGCGCAACAGTTAATGTATAAGGAAAACGGACGTAATTATTATTATGTTGATTGGACCAAAGACGAAAAGGGATTTAGCCAAGGTGGAAGAAGATTTCCGATTACAATTGAAATCAGGAATCTTCTCTCAGAGATAAAATCTGTACAGGATTCCTTGGGGATTGAATCAGAATATGTATTTTGTAATCGGGAAGGGCGATGGATTTACACAAAAGCATATTCAGATTGTTTACGGGCATTATGTAGAAGTTTGGGATTTCAGGTGACTAACAATCATGCATTTCGTATGTCGTTGAACAGCAATGTATTTATTCCGCTTGGTATTCCGGTTACTGAAAGAGCACGATTATTGGGACACTCAGTTGAGACGAATGAAAAATATTATAGCTATGCTCGAAAGAACTCGATGCAAGATATATGTGCACTTTTGAATGGACAAGCAGTATAGGTCTCACCTAGGTCTCACCCAAAATAGCATCAATTCAAACATAAAGGAAGCCCTGAGACCGCTATTCTCAAGGCTTCCGAGTAAATGCACTAATGCAGGAGATGGGACTTGAACCCATAATATTAATCCTCAAAAACCTTGAAAAATCAACGGTTCAGTAATTTCATGACAAGATTCATGACAAGATTTATTTATTTTTGTCAAAATCATTAAAAGTATTATTCATTATACTTTTTTGCTTTTCCATTTTTTTATTTATGGTAGCATGACGATAAACAGATTTCATGACATAAGGTGTCGACCATCCTCCAAGTTCTAATACGTCCTGTTCTGGGAGCACTTCTGACATTTTTGTACAAAAGTAATGCCTCATACTATGTAATTTAAAATGAGTGATGCCTAATTTGTTTTGATATCGAACTAGCGCATTGTATATCTGATTTGGATTACAATCTGTGATAATCCCCTTTTCGCGTATCCGATCTGCAATAAAATCTGGTATAGCAATTTCTCTGGCACTTTCTGTTGTTTTTGTGGTTTTGACTACCCAGTTATTATTTTCGTCTTTTACCATAGCTTTGTTGATAGTAAGCACATTATCATCAGATAGATCAGCAGGTGTAAGGGCACATATCTCACTACGTCTCAATCCACAGCAAGCAGCCAGTAACAGAGCAACCTCATATCTATTTCTTTTATGAGCATAGTCTAAGATAGCCTTGACTTCTTCATCTGTCGGGATGTAGGTTTCATTTTTCTTTTTTTGTGGAAGAGTTGTTGTTATGTTAAGTTCTGGTCGGAACATTCCCATGACAGCAGAAATAAATCCGTGAACATTATATACTGTTTTTGGTGCATGCGATACAGAAAAATCATTTATTTCTTTTTGAATATCAATGGCTGTCATATCAGAAATATAAATGGTTTTAAAATTATCCGACAAACTTTTAAGATTGCTTTTGTATCCTGGTATCGTGGATGGCGATAAAACGTTTCTTTTCACATCCAGATATTGATTAGCTGCTTTTTCAAAAGTCATATGTATGGAAGTTCGTGTGTCTGCCTTATCAAGTTCGGCGGCGATGAGCTGAATAGCTTCCTTATTGGTTGGTTTATATTCGGTAATCACAGTATAAAGCTTTTTCTTATAGGTTTTCCTGATCCGGTATGATCCGCTTGGGAGTTTTTCAATTTTCATATTGTACCATCCTTTCTATTTTTGGGTATAAAAATAACAGCCAGCAGAGAACTGGTGTTCCGCTTGCATTTGGCTGCTCCGAATGATACAATATGCTTGCTTAGGGCGATTGTTCATTTAGAGCAGTTGCATTGCCGCTCCGCTTAATGGTGGGGCGGTTTTTATTTAGCCAATTCAGCTACGAAAGACTCGCGTTTTGACCATATTACAGGCACTACGTCATAGTTTTCCATTGATGTAATTGAATTAGTTGAAATTTTCTTATCTTTGTCTTGTAAAAACACATATAAGACAGAATCAGAACTTCTATTTTGTCTAGTATCATCCCATAAAAAAAGAATATTATTGGTTTGTAATTGGTCGATATTGTTAACTACTTTAATGATTCTTTCTGGGGCATTTTTGGACTTTGGTATTGCAAAATCATATGTTGTAGTTAAGCCTGTTTTTCCGTAAAAAGATACATTTGGTGTATATCGGATGTCCTTTTGGTCTAAAAAGATTTGTACATCTTCTAAGAATAGCGACTGGACGGTATTTTTAGATGTAAAAAACAAATCGCTTACCTTAATCATACATTGTGAGAGAAGATGCTTTTTTTGAGGAAGCTCATCTTTGGAACACTCGATATATAATTCTTTGTCTTTGGACATTTTTACACCATGAGATTGCAAAATACTATTAAAAATATCAGTCCGTTTTTGACTTGAAAATAAATTGAAGTTTGATAATTCTAATTCTCCAATAGTTTCTCCATCATCGGTAATGGTGTATTTGCTGCCATCAATTTTAATAAAAATTTCTGTACAATCGTTATTTCTATCTAAATATGGAAAGGTAATTCTATATATATTTTTACTAATTTGGTATTCATCAATGCTCTTATTGAGCCAATCCAAATAATTTTTCTTGAAATTATTTTCCATCACATCACATCCTGTATATCAACATTTACGGTATCAATATTGCACATGTTACAAAAATCATAAAATACTGTCATAAAATTATCTATATTTGAAAATAGTGTAGCATATTTACCAGTTAAATCATATGTAATATTTCCATTTTCCTCGTCAAAGATA
>JAUUNJ010000325.1 GCA_030844625.1 Roseburia sp.
CAATCCATATCAATGCCAATACTACAATGATAATATTATATTTCCCTTTTATTTGGGTCAGCTTATCCTTAATTTGATATCCAATTTCCATAAATACATAAACTAAAATTGCATTATCTATACTAAACGGTAACGGTTTTGCAATGACACATATGTATGCGGCTCCGATTACTGCCAAAAATATGCTTACAATTACTCTATGAGTATTAGATTTAAAAACTCTATGAACACACCACATAATGATTAATGCAAAAAACAAAGCAGGCAAAAACCAATAATTTGCAATCATTTCTATTCTGAATTGTAAAATTGTTCTTATAACGCTTTTCTTATTAATCGGTACGCTTTCTCCCCAATTCATTACACTCTTGATGCGTCCAATTAATATCGGAACAATTAAAAATATGTAACTGGGTATTATAAGGGTACAAAATTTCTTTTTGAAAAATTTTTTAAAAGAAGAATATTTTTTATCAGAAAATACGATTCCGCTTAACATGAAGAAAAACGGCATATGAAAAGAATAAATTATTATATGTGCAACATTATTCCCCGTATTTTCAGGAAAAATATATTCTACTGCATGTCCAAAAACAACAAAGAATATCGCAAAGCCTTTGGCAAAATCCAACCATTCTATCCGCTTTCCCACTTAAATTACTCCTCTCAACACTTATGCTTATTTCATGACATAATTTCTTTCAGCAACTCTATCCAATGGTTCATTATACAGGTCAGCTCAAACTTTTCCATATCAATAATTGCATGCTCCGAAAATTCTTTTCTTTCCTTTTCATTATCAATCAGTTTGCAAATAGCCTCTGCCATTTCTTTATTTTCCCCCTCTGGTATCAAATACCCATTGATACCATCCTGCACCAGTTCTTTTGGTCCTGTCTTACAATCAAAACTTACAATTGGCAGTTTATAAGGTTTGGTTTCAAGTAACGTCATTGGAAGCCCTTCAAATCTTGAAGTCATAACAAACACTGATGCCTTGGCATAATATTCATCAATATGATCAACATTTCCCGGAAATAGTAACTGCTTGTCCAGTCCCTTTTCCATGACCTTCTTTTCAAGCATTTCTCTGTCTTCGCCTTCTCCTAACACAATCCACTTCCAATCGGGATAACTTTTTAAAAAAAGATCTGCCACATCTATCAGTATGTCAAATCCTTTCTGATAGGTAAGCCGACCTACACTCAAAATAATCTTAGATTGACTGTCATATTCTTTTGTATTTTTTTTCCAGATTACAGGATTATAAATACACTGTATCGGACATCTTACATTCAGATTACTTGTGTAATATCCTTTATCTTCCTCTGTCAAGGTAACTATGGCATCTGCCCATCTGGCAGCCATCTTTCTTGTATACTTTCTATATGGAACCACCGGATGTTGATAAAAATTGTAATGTTCCCAGGAAATTATCTTTACCTTAGTAAACCTCTTTGCCGGAATAGTGTACATTTCCAGTATTCCATCAATATCAATCAGAATATCTATATTATGCTTCTTTATCATTTTTCTTGTACGGTTAATAATCCCGCCAATATGAGTTATGCCTCTGACCACATGATCATAAATTGCATATCTGGGGATAGTTCTATCCAACGCAAAGAATGGTTCTTTTTCTTTTTCCACAAGACTAAGAACCGATACATTATATTCCTCCAGTTTATTCAATTCATTTGCTATAATTATTGCCACTCTCTCCGTACCACCACTATTTGTAATATCTCCTGAGTAGAAACATATATTCTTCTTTGTCATTTTCTATCCCTCATATGGATACTGTATATAACTTTTCGTTGCATCTTTATTTGGTATAATCTTTGCCGGATTTCCCACAACAATTGAATCCGATGGCACATCAAAATTAATGTAGGTATTTGGTGCAATCATCACATTGTCTCCTATTGTTATCCTGCCAACAATAATGGCATTCGTGCCGATCCATACTTTATTACCTATCACAGGTGTTCCACGCCTGTCTCCTCTGTTCTCCTGTCCAATGGTTACACCTGTTGCTATATTTACATTGGCACCTATTTTTACATTACCATTAATAATGACAGTTCCTCTATGCCCCATATAAAAACCGGGTCCTATTTCTGTCTCCGCATTAATCTGATAACCATATTTAATAGAATACTTTAACAACCTATATCTATGATAATAATATCCAATGCCTTTTCTTCCTGTCTTAATATAATTATGAACCTTTCTATGCTCACAAGTATATCGAAACGCTGCCTGGACATATCTGGCTCTCATTCTTCCCTTAAAGTCATTCTGTCCCCAATACCGCTGGCAATCAGATTTAATTAGTTCTTTTACTGTAAATAATTTATTCATAAACTACTACTCTTTCCTCCTGATTGCTCTCTTCTTTTCCTATAATGTTCAAGTTATCCAATGCAAACAAAATAATTATCGGAAATGCCGCTGCTTCATGTCTTGCAAACGATCCGAAATCCGGTTCAAACAAAACAGAGCCCATAAAAAATGCTATAAATACGCACAATGCGACCACATTTTTTTCGCTAATCTTATGGATATTTCTTATGTTTTTATACGTATATAAAAACAATAATATTTGAAATGCCAAAAATGGGATATAAAAAACTCCACCTGTCAATAATTCTATCGGAAATAACATTCTCACACTATTAATTATATAATTCAGCATATACAAATTAATATTTGTGTCGAAATCTATTTGATCATTTATCATGGTTGTGGCTGTCATTACCTCTGTTCCTGCTTTACAAGTTAATATGTCATCATATTCTTCCGGCATAAAAACTCTTGCAACATTTAGAAACATATACATCAAAACAAATAAAATCCCGACAATTAAAATAATCTTTTTTATATTTACTTTAATCTTTTTTTGTCTGACAACTTTCAATATTGCATAAACACCTATAGTGAACGCCGACATAATTATATAATAATTTCTAAAAAATGTACTTTCCCAATAAAATACCGCCGCACATCCGATTACTTTTAACCAAGTCGGAATTCTATCAATGCTTATTATAACAAAGCATAACGCAAAAAAAGCAAACTGTATAATGTCTTTTCCTAAGTTAAAAACATAAATATTACAGAGCCCTACGCACATAAATGCAAATATGCTCTGAAGCATATCCAACCCCTTTAATCTTATAAATGAAATCAATAACAAAATATCAAATATAATTCCTATTAAAATACTCCATTGTAATAATGAAGTAAAATCAAATATGTTGATACTTCTAAATATATCTGCAGTTATTTCGTAATTTCCTCCCCAAGCATAAGTATTTTTATCGCCCAAAACCATTCCCAACATACGGTTACTATCATAAAAATATTTGTCAGGCAAAAATAAATGCTCTATTAACTTGGCTATAACTGATATTGGAATTGCTAACGTTATAAGCATATCCCTGTTATCAATATAAGGTTTTTTCACATTTCCCATAGCGCTTTCTCTAATGCTCCCATCTTCTATTTCGCACTATCACTTTTGCCGGATTTCCGGCAATAATAGTATTGTTTTTCAAAATATATTTACCAACTATACTCCTTAAGCCTATTATATTTCCATTGCCAATCTGATATCTTAATATTATTTCTGTTTAAATTATCAATTTTTACTTTCCATGATACATTTATAGGAAGCTTTTTTGCTTACTTAGAGGGCAGATACTTCATATTTACATATATCAGTCT
>JAUUNJ010000326.1 GCA_030844625.1 Roseburia sp.
TGAATAACATTTTCCATATTTTTTTCCTTTCTGTTTAATAAGAAATTAATGATCATAAGTATACTGGGTGATATATCCCTGACAATCTGCATAAATTTCATATACAATCGGATATTTTTCCATAGCCTTCATAATCTTCTCAAAAGCCTCTAAAGAAAGGTAGCAGCTATAGATGACCTCTAATGTCTTAGCGTCAACTATAACTGCTCCATTTGATAAAATCAAATAGTCAACTCCACCTAACACTGCGGTTTCTCTATCTGTTAATGAATACGGTCTGCCCGTGCTTATGGCAACTTTAATACCTTTCTCTTTTGCCATACTGATTGACTCTATATTAATTGGGGGGATTGTGAGATGATCATCGGCTACAAGAGTTCCGTCTACATCAGTTGCAATAAGTTTTATATTCATTTTTATTCTCCGTCTGTTAGTTTTTATTAACTATTTAATACCTTTAAAACCTCTTCCTCTGTAACACATGCCATAACTTTATCTGCTAAAGCTTTGCACTCCTCCACGTCACATTCAGATATTGTTTTTCTTGTCTTCAAAACACTTGTAGCACTTACACTGAACTCATCAAGTCCAAATGCAAGAAGTAATGGAATAAGTTTTGAATCTGCCGCCGCCTCGCCGCACATTCCAACCATAATTCCTTCTTTCTTGCCACATTCAATAATTCTCTTAATAGCTCTAAGTACGGCAGGGTTATATGTGGAATAAAGATAAGCAACTTTTGCATTACCTCTGTCAACTGCCATTGTGTATCCTGTAAGGTCATTTGTTCCAATGCTGAAAAATGCTGCTTCTTTTGCAAGAATATCTGCAATCATACATGCGGCAGGAGTCTCCATCATAACACCAATTTCAATGTTCTTATTGTATGCAACTCCTTCTTTGTCATATTCTTTCATTATGTCAGCTACCATAACCTTTACCTGACGCAGTTCATCCACACAAGTAACGAGAGGAACCATTATTTTTATTTTTCCAAAAGCACTTGCTCTTACAAGGGCTTTTAACTGTGTTTCATAAATATCTCTGCGTTTCAGGCAAAAACGAATCGCCCTGAATCCAAGAAATGGGTTTTCCTCTTCTTCCAGTCCAAGATACGGAATTGCCTTATCGCCTCCTATATCAAGAGTTCTGATAATAACAGGTTTTCCTTTCATTGTCTCAGCAACTGCCTTGTATGCCTCAAACTGCTCTTCTTCTGTAGGCATACTGTCTCTGTCCATAAATAAGAATTCTGTTCTAAAAAGTCCAATACCTTCTCCGTCGCATTCAACTGCCTTCTTTGCATCCTCCGGTTTTCCAATATTACATACCAGTTCAACCTTAGTTCCATCCTTTGATATAGATGGCTGTCCTGCATAAGCCTTCAGCAATGCTTTTTCCTCCTGAAAAGCTTTATACTTTCCTTCAAATTCAGCTACTGTCTCTTCATCCGGATTAACAATAGCTTCACCACTGGTACCATCAAGAACAACCGAATCACCGTTCTTAACGATACTACAGATATTTTCAATACTGAGAACCGCCGGAATCTCCATTGCCCTCGCAAGGATTGCCGAATGAGAAGTTCTTCCTCCAACTTCGGTAAGAATACCTGCAATATTGTCCGGATTAATTCCTGCGGTCATAGACGGTGTAAGATCTCTTGCCACCAAAACTGTGCCTGCGGGTACCTGGGAAATATCAACATCTTCTATTCCCATTAAAATTTTAAGCACCCTTGCCTTGATGTCCCTAAAATCTGTCGCTCTCTGCTGAAGCAATTCATCCGGAATCTGAGCAAACATTTCTGCTGTCTGTTCAAGCACCTGATCCACTGCCATCTCAGATGTAATCTTTTCGCTGATAATCAATGCCGAAATCTGTTCTTCAATCATTGGATCCTGAAGCATTTGTATATGTCCTCTCAAAATGTCAGCATCTTTTTTTCCTACTGTCTGGTCCATTCTTGCTGCCATTTCAGTTGTATCAGATACAAACTTTTCAATTGCTCCCTGTAATCTTATAATCTCCGCATCAGTATCGGTTACACTTTCTGTAACTACATTAATTTCGTGTTCTTCAATTAACACAACTTTTCCGATTCCTATCCCTTCGGAACCTGCAATACCTTTGTACATACTGTCTACCTCTTACTCTCCAAAATTCTGGCTTTCGAGTTCTTCAATCTTTGCAAGAGCTGCTTCTTCGTCTTCTCCACTGCATTCAAATGTAACTTCTGCTCCACATTTGATACAAGCGGAAATAATGTTAATAAGACTCTTTGCATTAATTCTCTTGTCTCCAAATACAATTGTTACATCACTGGAAAATTTACCCATTTCCTTTGCAACAACTCCTGCCGGTCTCATGTGTAACCCTTCTGCATTGCTGATTGTTATTGTTTTACTTACCATTTTCTTACCCTCCTGTTTTGGTTTTATTTTTTTTAACTGTTTTACAACAATTTGTTTTCTAGTATATTCATTTTAAAAAAGTATATTAATTTTCATTTTTCCGGATGTCTGATTTTAAGAATTTTAATTTTAGCTCCCCAACTTTTTAAACTGATTTTTATTGCAGCCTGGAAATCAGCTTTGCCACAACCGCATCTGCCTGTTTAATGACAGGACCAACTCTAATCTCTACTTTCTCAAGATGATCAAAACGCTCAACATCCTTAATTGGCATATCTGTTGTTAAGATCACTCCATCTGCTGACGCAACATCTTCTGCCGTAATTACATTTTCAACACCGGTAAAACCCTGCGTTTCAACCTTGCATTCAATTTCGGCTTTTTCACATGCCTGCTGAATTGCTTCAGCCGCCATATAAGTATGTGCCACCCCTAACGGACATGCGGTAACTGCTAAAAACTTCATAACTTTCTCCTTAAGATTTTGTGTTCTAAACACTTCCAATTAACCGTATTATTTCATCTGCTGTTTCTGCTTTAGCAAGCTGCTCTCTAAAGTCGTCATGCATAATTTTCCTGAATAAACCTGCTAAAATTTCAAGATGTCTGTCCCCTGTCCCCGGAGAAGGAACACCTATCTGAAAAATTATTTCTACTTCTTCCGAATCAATCCATTTCATTTTTTTCTTTAAGCGTGCAAACGCAAGGGATGGTTCTTTTACATGTACTGATTTTGAATGCGGTGTCGCCACTGAGAAACCTACTGCCGTACTTGAGCTTTCTTCTCTTTTCATTACATCAGCAATGTAACCTTCCTTGTCAATCAGTCTGTGGTCTGCTTCCATTGCGTCGGCGATCATTCTGATTACTTCTTCAGCACTGTCTGCCTCAACATCAAACATAACGATTTCATTACTCATAAGTTCTTTCGCCAAAATCTTTTCCCCCTTTCCTAAAATTATCACCCGAATGTAATTCCATTTTATAGGCTTACCATTTATTTTTCAATTTATCCAAAAAAAGAAAATTGCACTAAACTTAGTGCAATTTTCAACAAACCTTTTGTTATTCAACTACTGAAACGTTTTTGCTACTGTACAGCCATGCACAAAAAATTTCAAAACACACTGTTTACAAATAAATTTGCACAGTGTGTTTTGAAATTTTTTGTATACGGCGCTCAGCTCAAGTACGATGAAACGAAGTGGAATCGTACTTGCGGCTGGTGCCGGTGCAGATGAAACGAAGTGGAATCCTGCTTGCGGCTGGTGCCGGTGCAGATGAAACGAAGTGGAATCCTGCTTGCGGCTGGT
>JAUUNJ010000327.1 GCA_030844625.1 Roseburia sp.
GCCGCTTTCCGGGAAGAAAAATTTCGTCCTGAACCTGAACAGTATACAGAATTGCTGGACACCAGAATCCAGATACGTCCTGATTTTCTGGATAAGCTGATCGAACAGCTCAAAGGTACTTTCGGTAAGTATTATGACTATCACCGCCGTGATATTGCAGCCGATGAGGTGGATTATCTCAATGTGGAGGATCCTGATGTTTTCTCTCATCGTGCATGGGAACTTGAATATCAGAGGAAACAGGAGATGCGACGAAATCAGCCTATTCGATCTAAGAAAAGGTCACATGATATGGAATTATAATTTGTTTCTTCTTTGACCTCTTATAAACACAAGAGCTGAACAAATAGGAGTTTTCGTCCTATCTGTTCAGCTCTTTGTTTACTTATTATAGTTTATCCTCTCGGCGGAAACGGATCATTTCCATATGAATCTCTTTCTCTAATTCTCCCATTTTTTCCATGAATAAACAGTTCAGATTCTTGGTTCCTAGCTATTTCTCGTGCTCTCTGTATAGCTTTAGCCTGTGTATCAGTTCTAACTGTTGCTCTTGTATTGTTCTCACCCTTAACTTGCCAGCCACCTTCTTTATGTGGCGTTACATGTTGATTTTTTCCCATTTATGCTACCTCCAACAAATCACGTATTTCTTGTTGCCAATTATTATTATGAATTATTCGTACATCTTGCAAATTCTCTTTTAAAATTTCGGCTTTAGTAAGTTTTGAAAGTTCTTCCCAATTTTTTCCAAAAACATATGTGGCATTGTTCGGATAAACGCTTTCCAAAACATATATGTTCCTATGCATGAATCCAAAAATCACATACCCATGAAATCCAGATTTCCCATATGCTCTAAAATCAGGCTGAAAAGAATTTATAAACTCACATTTATCAATTAGCAATTTTTTCGCAGTCTTACTACTTTTAGCAGATACTTTTTGTAAATCATCTTGCATCCTTTTCCACGGATAATCTCCACTTGGTAACACTTCCCAATTCAGCTTTATAGTTCGGGTAGGCATCACATTTTCAAAATTCTCAGTTAATATTTCACACTCTTCAAAATTAGTAAGAAAAATATTAATCGTATTTATCAGCAACTTTTCATTATCATGACAATATGAAATGAAATCCGTCATTACCATCAACTGGCCTTGTTCATCATATTTCAAGAACAATTCCACACTGTATGGCTCGAATTTTATTCTTGCATATCTCTCACGAGGAATGGTAACAAAATCCGTCACCTCTCTTGTCTCTCCACGGCCTGCCCACTCATGTCGCGTCCACCATAAAGTTTGTGTATACTGTTCTTTCGGTTTTGTTTTATCCTTAATATAAAAAGGCTCTGCATTTCTCTTCAGCGTCGGATTTAACATGGATGGTAAAACTCTCTCGCCTTCAATTAAATCCTCCGAAAATCCCAGTTTCACTAATATCCCTTTAAATCTCGCTGCATCACGTAGTACCATCATCAGATTCTTTCCCTCTTCAACATGGTTCAAACATGATAAACTATTAATTCTTTTCTTTTTAATAATCAAATTATTTCCTCCATTTTATATAAAAAATATATCTATATGAAAAGGAGAAATGACCAAAGTACTTATAAATTTAATGGCGCAATAGCTACCATATTACTACAATTCCGTCATATATTTTATCTCTCCTGTATTAAATTTTTATTGAAAGTTTGTAGTAACCATGGTATTATTGGTTTGGATTATTTTATATTGCGCCATGGTCATTTCGCCCATGGTTACTACATTTGGTAGATATCTACCACCTGAACCAAAGTTGGCGCTTTGGTTCTTTTTTTATTACAAATTCTGAGTATTGGGAATCGCTCCAAATACTCCTTGTAAGTATTTCGCAGCAATATTATCATTGCTTCTCACATTTGGATAATCGCTTAATCTGCACATGCTTGTTTCTCCATACTGGTTCTTATCTGTAAACCATACTTGATCTCTCCGTACTCCATCGAGTAGCAGTGTGTCATGTGTTGTACATATTAACTGTGCATGATGCGGATTAGATTCATTAGAATTAAACAAACCAGCTAAAAGCTTTACTAAATTAGGATGTAAACCATTCTCTATTTCATCAATAAATAACGTACTTCCAGCATCTAATACCTCAAAAATAGCAGGTAAAACTCTCAGCATTCGAATAGTTCCATTTGATTCATACTTCAAAAATGGAAGTTCTATCTCCCCAACTTGTTTATGATCTTTGTAAGTAGCATGAAGTGATTGAACACTTACATGTATGTTTTTGATGACCAGCTCTTTGTTCTCTAAATCGTCTTCACTCAATACATGTTTATCCATTTTTGATTCCAAATCAACCTTTAAATTTGTCAATGTGGGATCAGCTATTTTTAAATACTTGAGATATCTTTCTATTGCTTCCTCATTAGTATTTTCTTCATCAAAATCCGGTGCATTTCCAACCGAAGCCATATTTATCACACGATAATTCATTATTTCATTCAGAATCATACTTGCTAAAGGATTGTTTAACATAGCCGCCATTGCCAAGCATAATGCGTCTTCTCTAACAACAGATACCATATTCTTGAAACTAGACAATCCGGAGCGAAGTACTATGTCTTCATATTTTGGAGAAGTCCTCTTAATAAGTACTTCTGTCCGTTTCTTCTTTTTGGTCAAAAGCTCTTTTTGAATTTTTCCATCCTGAATTGCAAATGAATAAGTGTATAAAATTTCCTCGATAATCACCTGAATCTCAAAATACGTCTCTTTACTTTTACAATCAATATCAAACTTAAAAGTTTCGATTGGTGCTGCTAGTTCTTTCTTAATTGCAGGAACTTCTAATAGCTTATTATTATTAGCTCCCAACACAGTAGACATTATTATCATCTTCTGCATTTTCGTAAGTGCTGCCAAATAATTTGTTTTTCCAGAACCATTTGCTCCATAAATGTATGAAATTTTATTATAGTTCTGTCCAGAGACTTCAAATGTATTTTCCTCTAAGAACTCTTTTTTCAAATTCTCCGCAAGGGTTGTGATTCCAGTTATCTCCTTGAATGGACCTGTATTTCCTACTGAAAATGAAACAAACATAATTACACCATACCTTTCTACATCTTGGATTATACCTTCCCCCATCCAATCTGTCAATAGTTATTTTATATTTTCGTATTTTTTTACGATTTTCAGCTTTACCATAGCTCATTTCAATAAAAATCAAATAAAATATATGTATTTAACGCGAATTATGTCATTAACACCTGTCACCAGTTTTAGCTGCCAAGAAATAACAAAGGGACTGTCCAACAGTCCCTCAGCTATTATTTATAAATTATTTCATGACGCACAATCTCTTCTGCAGAATTCCGGACATTATTTACCGCTCTAACCCATTCCATCTGGTCACGAGCTTTCAATTCTTCCGTAATGCCCTGCTTCTCCATCATCTGACTCACCAGAATATCCATTCTCTCCTGTGCTTCATCGTCCACAGTATTCAGATGTTCTGTCAGTCTGTCTTCCAGCATATACAGTGAATACATTGCCGGACGATGCTCTTTCAGATATGTTTTCCGCATCATTCCATATTTCCCATAATGCGGTTCTTCATCTGTACTGACAAGATTCGAATAGTAAATTCCGTCTGCGCCAAGTGTGTAGGTTCCACCCATTTTTTCAAATGTGCTTTTCATGTGTTATTCCTCCTTGAAATCAGCGAT
>JAUUNJ010000004.1 GCA_030844625.1 Roseburia sp.
ATAGAATTCGACGCAAAAGATGTTATTACAACAAGCGGTTTTACTCCTCTTGATCAGTTGACTCCTGATAATGCCAATAATGATGATAATTGGACACCAGGTCTTTACTAAGAGTTAGGCGTTAAATAAGAAATAAATGATTTACCCCGGATACAAGTGGTATCCGGGGTTTTCTTATGTTTTATTTGGTGTTATAATCAAAAAATGAATAATAATTGTGTTAGGAGGCATTACTATGGATAAGGAGAAAATGATTGATGATATTGTTGCCATGTTAGATGGAAGTGTTAAAAATGGTGACGGACATATAAATGTAAAGATTGATGAGAATCAGGATGATTCTAAGGAAGTTACAAGAGGCTGTGCGGATTGTTCAACGAATCCAACTGCCTGTAGTATTCCTACACTTGAACTTCCGGATGATGAGGATTTTCAGAAATAGTCAGACCGGTATAATGACAATTTAATATCCCGGCAAACATTTTGCGTATGTTTTGAAAACAGAGATGCTCTAAAAGAGCGTCTCTTTTGATAATGAGGTTAGTAAGATGAAAAATGATAAGGTGAAAGATACATTAAAATTTATTTTTAGATATATATGTATCACTTTTGGATCTTTGCTTTATGCAGTGGCAGTTTCGCTCTTTTTGGATCCCAATAATCTGGCACCGGGAGGAGTTTCGGGTATTGCCATTGTTGTTAAGGAATTCTTTCCAATATTGCCGGGAATAGGTATGCTGATACTTATTTTTAATATACCTATTATGATTATAGGCATACGGAAATTTGGATTTAAATTTATTTTGTCTACAATATATACACTGATTGTATCGTCTATTATGATTGATATATTGCCGGCAATTCTGAGAATTAGAGCAGTTACTACGGAACCTATGCTGGCGGCAGTAATCGGTGGAGCTTTATTTGGGGCTTCCATGGGGATTATGTTTCGGTTGGAGACCACTACAGGTGGTATGGACATTATTGTAAAACTTATTCGACAGAAAAAACCACATTTGAAAACAGGACAAATTTTTATTATTTTAGATATTGCTGTTTTGATTGGAGCGGCACTTGCATTTCAAAATATTGAAGTGGCACTTTATGCAGGTATTGCCATTGCTGTAGCTTCTGTTATTATGGATAAAACTCTTTACGGGGCAGATCAGGCTACATTGGTATATATTATAAGTGACAGACGTAAGATTATTGCTGTGAGAATGTTAAAAGAATTGAATCTGGGAGTTACTATGGTTCAGGGAATAGGCGCTTACAATAACGAAAAAACAGAAGTTATTTTGTGTGTTATGAGAAAGCAGAATCTGATTAAAGTAAGGAATTTACTAAAAGAAACAGATCCCAATGCGTTTATGATTGTGTCCTCTGCCAATGAGGTATTTGGTGAGGGATTTAAGGACCCGTATAAAGTGGAAATATAAAAATATAAGTCTTTGAATGTTTACAAAAGCAAATGGATGTTTTAGAATAGGAATCGTATTTTGTGATTCTTAAAGAAATAATTAATTTCCAAAATATAAATTTAGAAATACAAAGGAAGTATCAGAGTAAATATGGCAACATTAAAGGATGTTAAGAGAGTGGTAATTAAGGTAGGAACCTCCACGTTAACACACGAGACAGGAAAGACAAATATAAGACAAATGAAAAAACTGGTAACGGTCATATCAGATATAGTAAATTCAGGAATAGAAGTTGCTCTTGTAACTTCCGGTGCTATTGGTGTGGGAGTTGGGAAACTTGGTCTGAAAGAGAGACCTACGACTACAGCAGGTAAGCAGGCGGCAGCTACCGTGGGGCAGTGTGAATTAATGTTTATGTATGATAAAATGTTTGGAGAGTTCGGTCATACGGTGGGACAGTTTCTCGTGACAAAGCGGGATGTAGATAATGATGAGTGCCGTGCAAATCTCATTAATGCGTTTGAGAAAACCTTTGAGTTTGGAACAATTCCCGTTATTAACGAAAATGATACGGTGGCAGTAGAAGAAATTGTTTATGGAGATAATGATAGTCTTTCTGCTATTGTGGCAAAGTTAATTAAAGCGGATGCATTATTAATACTTACGGATATTGATGGACTTTATGATAAGAACCCTAATGAAGACGAATATGCAAGAATTATTCCGGTAGTGGAACAGATTACGGAAGGCCTATTTGAAATTGCCGGCGGAAAAGGTTCTAAGTTCGGTACAGGTGGAATGAATACTAAGTTGCAGGCGGCACAGATTGCTACGGAAGCAGGGATTGATACAGTTGTCATGAATGGTCAGGATGCCGAAAATATCTATAGAATATTAGAGGGACATCAGGTAGGAACATTTTTTGTGGCACACCATGAATAACGGAGCATTTGTATTTGGGAGTATAGAATTGTTTTATAGTTGTAAAATAAGGAGAAATATATGTTAGAACAGTTAGGTATCAATGCAAAGGAAGCAGAAAAGAAATTAATGATTGCTTCAACAAAAGAGAAAAATAATGCGTTAATTAAGATATCTCAGGCTTTGATTGCCAATGCAGACAAAATAATTGAAGCAAACAGGCTGGATTTGGAAAATGGTAAAAATAATGGAATGGCAACTGCTATGCTGGATCGGTTAAAATTAGACGAGGCAAGAATTGAGGGAATGGCAAAGGGCGTAAAGGATGTTGTGGATTTGCCGGATCCGGTGGGGAAAATTTTGGCTACAGTGACAAGACCAAATGGTCTTAAAATTGAAAAGGTTGCCACCCCCTTAGGTGTAATTGCCGTTATTTTTGAGGCACGACCAAATGTGACATCAGATGCGGCGGCTCTTTGTCTGAAATCAGGCAATACGGTTATTCTAAGAGGAGGTAAGGAAGCGATTAATTCCAATCGGATTATTGCTGATATCATGCGCAATGCAGTAAAGGAAACAGGTCTGCCGGAGGATGTGATTCAACTGGTACAGGATACTTCCAGAGATAGTGCCAATGAACTTATGACAATGAATCAGTATGTGGATGTTCTGATACCACGTGGGGGTGCGGGGCTGATTCAGGCAGTGGTAAAGAATGCAACAGTTCCTGTAATAGAGACAGGTGTTGGGAACTGTCATATTTATGTTGATAAGGATGCAGATATAGAGAAGGCAGTGGCGATTGTATTTAACGCAAAAACTTCAAGACCTTCTGTGTGTAATGCGGCAGAAAGTCTTCTGGTACATAGGGATATTGCGGATAGAGTCCTTACAAAAATTAAAAATAAACTGGATGAAAAGAATGTTAAACTGGTAGGCGATGATGCATCAAGAGGCATTATAAGTGATATGGATCAGGCAACAGAAGAAGATTGGTCCACAGAATATCTGGATTACAAGATGTCGGTAAAAATCGTGGATTCAGTGGATGATGCCATTGAACATATTTATAAATACAGCACCGGGCACAGCGAGAGTATTGTTACTGAAAATGCAGATACATCTGAGAAATTTATGAAACAGGTGGATTCCGCAGCGGGGTATGTAAATGCCAGTACCAGATTTACAGATGGTGGAGAATTTGGGTTTGGTGCTGAAATCGGAATTTCAACACAGAAACTTCATGCAAGGGGACCAATAGGGTTGCCTGAATTACAGTCATTTAAATATAAAATTTATGGTGATGGACAGATTAGATAATTTTCAGACATATTAACCAATATATGTAAATACCATTCGGTGGTTGCAGCCGAATGGTATTCTTTCATATTGGAGAAAACAAATTCTTTCGTCAAAATATGACACATTATTGAAACTGTTGCAAAAAAAGACAGATATAAAATGTCAGTTTACAAATTTTTAATTGTTAATTAATAGACTAAATTGTTAAAATTTAATATAATAATAAGATAGTATTCTAAAAGATATGTTAATTTTTAAGAAATAAATGAAAAAGGGTGTATACAAAGGAGTATCGTGTCATATGAAAAAACTATTGTTTATTATCAATCCAAAGGCAGGTCTTAAGAAAAATAAGCATTATATTGATAATGCGGTTGATGTTTTTGAGGAAGCCGGTTATAAGGTAGGTATCAAGTATACAAAGAAACGTGCAGACGGTACCAATATTGCAAGAGAATATGGGAGTAAGGTTGACCTTGTAGTATGTATGGGAGGAGACGGAACTTTAAATGAAGTTATGCAAGGAATGATAGAAGGAAATGTAAATACTCCTTTAGGATATATTCCGGCAGGTTCCACCAATGACTTTGCAACCAGTCTGGGCTTAAAGTCAGATCCTAAGGAAGAAGCGGAGTTTATTGTGACCCATGTGGCAAGACCTCTGGATTTGGGACAGTTCAATGGAAGATATTTTGTGTATACAGCTTCAGCGGGAATCTTCACAAAGACATCTTATTCCACGCCTCAGGACCTTAAGAACCGATTGGGGCATTTTGCATACATTCTTACGGGAGCAAAGGAATTGTTTCATATAAGAAGATTGAAACTGAAAATTGAATTAAAAGATCGTACAATTGAGGGAAAATATATATTTGCGGCGATTAATAATGCTACCAAAGTAGGCGGTATTATGAAGTTGGATGAAAATATGGTTCAGTTTAATGACGGAGTTTTTGAACTGATGCTTGTGGAGTTTCCAAGAGGACCAATTGAATTTTGTAAGCTGGCAGGAAAAATACTTATGCAGAAATTCACAGGGAAAATTACGCTGATTCAGATAGATTCTGCAAAAATAACCGCAGAATCAGATACTGACTGGTCACTGGATGGAGAAAAAGAAAAGGGGCAGGAAACAGTGTACTTTAAAGTGGTTCATGATGCAATTAATTTTATTTATTAGATGTAAGTGGGGTATTTATGACATTAACAAGAGAAGACATTAGAAATTTTACAGAAAAGTATAGCAAGTTATGCGTGAAAAATGATAGTGTTCAGAGAGAGCTGTTTTCAGAATATGGAGTAAAAAGAGGACTGCGTGATCTTAACGGAAGAGGGGTTTTAACGGGCATTACGAATATATCCAGAATTGAATCTACAAAACTGGTGAATGGGGAAAGGGTTCCGTGCGAAGGAGAGTTATATTTTAGAGGATATAAAATTCAGGACCTTGTACAGGGATTTATGAAAAATGACCGTTTTGGTTTTGAAGAGGTAGCCTATCTTTTGCTGTTTGGAAAACTTCCGAAAGAGCCGGAATTGGAAGAATTTAAACGAATGATGTCTGCATCCCGAAGACTTCCGACAAACTTTGTACGTGATGTTATTATGAAGGCTCCAAGTTCAGACATAATGAATACACTGACAAAAAGTGTGCTGACGCTGGCTTCCTATGATAAGAATGTGTCTGATACTTCGGTGGAAAATGTTATAAGGCAGAGTGTTCAGTTGATTAGTATTTTTCCAATGCTGTCAGTATATGGTTACCATGCTTTTAATCATTATAAGAAAAATAAAAGTTTATATATTCACAGACCAAAGCCGGAATTATCTACAAGTGAAAACTTATTGCGAATGCTGAGACCGGATAAGAAATATACTGAGTTGGAAGCTAAAGTTTTGGACTTGGCATTGGTACTTCATATGGAGCATGGAGGCGGTAATAACTCAACATTCACAACAAGAGTTGTTACATCTTCCGGTTCGGATACATATTCTACTATTGCAGCCGCATTGTCCTCGTTAAAGGGACCAAGGCATGGTGGTGCCAATATTATGGTGGTTGAAATGTTTAAGGACATTAAGAATAATGTTAAAGATATTACAGATGAAACGGAAGTCAAGGAATATTTAAGAAAAATATTGAATAAAGAAGCCTTTAATAAGAAGGGACTTATATATGGAATGGGTCATGCTGTTTATTCCATATCAGATCCAAGAGCTGAAATATTTAAATCTTTTGTAGAGAAACTTGCATTAGAAAAGGGAAGAAAAAAAGATTTTGCATTATATAGTCTGATTGAGAGGCTGGCGCCTGAAGTGATTGAGGAAGAACGTCATATCTATAAAGGTGTCAGTGCCAATGTAGATTTTTACAGTGGACTGGTATATAGTATGCTGGATATCCCGGAGGAATTGTACACACCGATGTTTGCAATTGCAAGAATTGTGGGATGGAGTGCTCATCGCCTTGAAGAAATTATTAATGCAGATAAGATTATGAGACCGGCATATGTAAGTAACTGTCCTTTCAATGAATACATTGACATACAGGATCGATAAACAACAAAAAATGTTTTATGCCTGCAGTTTTAAAATTGCAGACAAATGAATTATATATAAGCACTTTTTATACCAGGCTTGCAAAGAGTCTGGTATATTTGTTGTGGTTATGTTGGCATAGTTATTAAATTGGGACATGTTTCATAAAATAAAATATAAATATTATGGAAAAGGTGAATATATGAGATTAACGCAAAGTGATGTAAAAAAAATTCAAGAGGAAATTGAACATCGTAAGCTTGTGGTCAGACCTGAGGCGATAGAGGCTGTAAAAGAGGCCAGAGCGCATGGAGACTTAAGTGAAAATTTTGAATATCATGCGGCGAAAAGAGATAAAAATAAAAATGAAAGCAGAATAAGATATTTAGAAAAAATATTAAAGACTGCAACAATTATCTCTGACGATTCGGAGGAAGATGAGATTGGTCTGAATAAGACTGTGGAAGTTTATTTTGAAGAAGATGATGAAATAGAAAGGTTTAAGATTGTCAGCACTATGAGAGGAGATTCAGTGAAAGGAAGAATCAGCAATGAATCACCTATGGGAGCGGCACTGATGGGACACAAAGTTGGAGACCGGGTTGAAATAAAAGTTAATGACACTTTCAGTTATTATGTGGTGGTGAAATCTATTGAGAACACAGGGGAAGAAGAAACGGATACAATCAGGTCTTATTAGTTATAGGAAAAATTGGATTGGATGAATAGAACGGGAGTGATGTTATGGATAATAAAAAGGGCAAATTGACGATTTTTGTAAGTTATACTCCCGGAGCGGGAAAAAGTTATCTTATGGTTTCCCGGGCAATGGAACAAAGAGCCTGTGGCAGAAAGGTGATTTTGGGTTTTCTTAATGACAGTCATAGGAATATAAACAATATGGCAGAAGATAATAATTTCTATCTGGAAATAAAAGAAAAACATTTGCGGTCAGATCAGGATGCGTTAAGACCTCACAAGATGAAATATTCTCTTAAGGAATTGCTTGGAGAAAAACCGGACCTGGTGATTATGGACGAGATGGGAATGCATGGCATTAATAGGGATGGCAGCACATTTGTTTATGAGGACATAGAAAAACTTCTTGATGCAGGTATTGATGTATACACCACTGCCAATTTAAAGAGGTTTGAAGGAGCAAATCCTATATTTAAGCAGGCTACAGGCATTGGAATAAAAAAAACCGTCCCGGACAAATTTCTGGAGGAGGCAGATAGCATTATTTTTATTGACAGGGAACCTGAATTAATGATTCAGGATTTTGGAAAGGGAAAACTTTTTAATGATAAGTACATGAACTCTAAAATCATGAAAAAGAACTTTCAGGAAAAAACATTAAAAGAATATAGAAATATTAGTAAGAGATATTTAAAAAAATACGAGGATAAAGTTGAAATTGTTACACGATAAATTATCAAAAACACCGGTAGTCATAATGCTGGCAATGGTATGCTGTTTTCTTTGGGGATCAGCATTTCCGTGCATTAAAATAGGATATAGACTTTTTGGCATTGAAAGCGGAGAGACAGCCTCACAGATACTTTTTGCAGGGACCAGATTTGCGCTGGCAGGCGTTCTGGTAATTATGGCTTTCAGTGTGATTGAAAAAAAGTTAATCAGACCGTCTCATCCGGAAAAAATAATTACATTAAGCCTGTTTCAGACAATTCTGCAATATGTACCTTTTTATATCGGACTGGCACACACCACAGGAGTGAAGTCTTCGATTATTAATGGGACAGCAGTGTTTTTGACTATATTGGTATCCTGTCTCATTTTCAGGCAGGAAAAACTGACCGGAAAGAAGATAGCGGGAAGCGTGTTGGGCTTTGCCGGGATTGTAATTGTGAATATGGTTGGGACCTCCATGAATCTTAATATAAGTTTTCTGGGAGAAGGATTTATTTTAATATCCACATTATCATCTGCCTTTTCTTCTTCTTTCATTAAGAAGTTCTCTAAGACAGCAAATGTTGTAATGTTAAGCGGATATCAGTTCTTTACCGGCGGAATCATAATGATTGTTATAGGACTGCTGATGGGAGGAAAACTGTATGTAATTTCCATAGACAGCATCATGCTATTGATTTATATGGCATTTATTTCTGCAGCAGCATATACAATCTGGAGCATACTGTTAAAATATAATGATGTATCAAAGATTTCGGCTTACAAGTTTATGAATCCTGTTTTTGGAGTTGTTCTGTCCTTTGCGCTGCTGAATGAGAGCAGCCAGATGGGATGGCAGACGGTTGTGGCATTAATATTTGTGTGTGTAGGAATTTATATTGTAAATACAGGGGATAAATCATTAACAAACAGTTTTAAAAAATCGTAATCATATGGTAAAATAAAATCATGAAATACGAAATAACGAGAGGACGGAGATTCCACATATAACTGCTATACAGACATCAATCAGTTGCCGTCACACATTTTTGAAGAATTAAATTATTAAATACTTAATGAGGTATTGTTTAATGAAAATAAATGAAAGATTAGAATCATTAAGAAATATTATGAGTAGGCACAATGTAGACGCATATATTGTGCCTACTTGTGATTTTCACGGTTCGGAATATATAGGTGATTATTTTAAGACAAGAGAGTTTATTTCGGGATTTACAGGTTCGGCAGGAACAGCAGTTATAACAATGGATGAGGCATGTCTTTGGACTGACGGGAGATACTTTCTTCAGGCAGAACGGCAGATAAAAGATTCAGAATTTATTTTGATGAAAAGTGGAGAGAAAGGAGTTCCTTCAATAAAAGAGTATTTGACAGAAAAAATGAACAAGGGAGCTGCCATTGGTTTTGACGGAAGAATGATGCCGGCATCAGAAGCGGAAGACATTTCTGAAATTTCAAAAATTCATATTAACAGTGATGTGGATTTTATCGGTGAAATATGGATGGACAGACCGGAGGTTTCCTGCCGCCCGGTATGGAAGCTTTCGGAAGAATATGCGGGAAGGTCCTGTTGTGAAAAAATTTCTGAAATACGAAAAGAAATGAAAAGAGAAGACCAGGAAGTTCTATTCATAACTTCTCTGGATGAAATTGCATGGACCTTGAATCTGCGTGGAGATGATGTGAAGTGTAATCCGGTATTTATGGCGTTTATGGTGATTACGAAAGAACATTGTATTCTATTTGCTCAAAAAACAGCTTTTGATCCGGAAATACTGGAAGAACTGAAGAACCATCATGTTAATATTAAGGATTATTATGACATATATGATTATGTGAAAACCTTTAAAAATAAAAAAATATGGATGGATAAAGAAACTGCCAATTTTAATATTGTAAATTCTGTTGATGACACAAATGTAATAACGAATAAGTTTACACCGCCTTTACAAATGAAAGCCATAAAGAATGATGTGGAAATTAGAAATATGGAAAAAGCACATCTGTTAGACGGAATCGCCATGACAAAATTTATTTACTGGTTAAAGAAAAATGTGGGAAAAACTCCAATGACTGAAGTTTCGCTGGGTGAAAAACTGGAAGAATTTCGCAGCATGGCGAAAAGTTATAAGGGACCCAGTTTTGAACCTATTGTAGGCTACAAAGATCATGGAGCTATCGTTCATTATAGTGCAACACCGGATAGTGATTATCAAATAAATCCGGAAAATATAGTTCTGATAGATTCGGGAGGGCAGTATCTGGAAGGTACTACCGATGTTACAAGAACAGTCAGCCTTGGAGAGGTATCTGATAAGATGAAGGAAATGTACACAGCGGTTCTTAGAGGAAACCTGAATCTTGCTGCCGCTGTTTTTAAAGAGGGATGTACAGGAGTGTCTCTTGATTATCTGGCCAGGAAGCCGTTATGGGATAAAGGATTTGATTATAATCATGGCACGGGCCATGGGGTTGGTTATCTTTTGAACGTGCACGAATTACCAAATGCTTTCAGATATCGAATTATGGATAATAAGCAATTGAATCCTATAATAAAGCCCGGAATGATTACATCTGACGAGCCGGGGGTATATCTGGAAAATGAATTTGGCATCAGAATAGAAAACCTGATTTTATGTGTGGAAAAAAAGTCTAATGAATATGGTAGTTTTCTTGGGTTTAAACCATTGACATTGGTTCCTTTTGACAGTGAATTGATTAATAAGAATGAAATGACAGAGCAGGAGCAAGAACTTTTAGAACAGTATCACAGAATTGTGTACGAAAAAATTTCCCCATATCTGGAATCAGAAGAAGTGGAATGGCTGAAGGAGAATATTAAGCAGGAAATTGTTGATTAGATAACAAAACCATGTGCATAACAAAATATCCTTTGCATACAATGTACAAAGTATGTTGTGTGCAGAGGTTTTTTTGAAAGCATATATAGAAGAGAGGGTATTGGAAGCAGCAGAATACATTATAGATAACAAGGCAACTGTAAGATTGTGTGCAAAGCAGTTTGGAATTAGTAAAAGTACAGTACATAAGGATGTGTCAGAAAGGCTGCAGCAGATTAATCCATCTATGGCGCATCAGGTTAGAAAAGTATTGGACCAGAATAAAAAAGAGAGACATATAAGAGGAGGAATGGCAACAAGAGAAAAATACTTATTAAAAAATAAGAAATAAAGACATGAAGAAGGCCTTACCACTGCGGTAAGGCCATTATTAACGGGGGACCTAGAGGGAATCTCACCCTCTAGGTTGAGTATGAAAAATTTAAAATACGCCATTATAGGGTATGACGTATACAAACTATGTGCACCACCTTTTCGGTAGTACAAATACATGATAAAATACAAATATGAACAAAATATGAACAAAATGTAAAAAAAGTCAAAAATTGTCGATGGAAAATATTTACTTTTAATTTATGAATAAATTGTATATAATAAAATTTAGTTATAGTTTATTATAGTATGGATATCATAAGAATGTAAGAGATGAAAATCTGAAGGAGCAACATATGTTTAATACAGATATAGGAATAGATTTAGGAACAGCAAGTATACTTGTTTATATTAAAGGAAAAGGCGTGGTTTTAAAAGAACCATCGGTTGTGGCAATTGACCGGGACACAGATAAGATTAAGGCTGTAGGGGAAGAAGCAAGACTCATGATTGGTCGTACGCCGGGCAATATTGTTGCAGTGAGACCACTGAAGCAGGGAGTTATTTCTGATTATTCTATTACGGAGCAGATGATACGATATTTTATTCAGAAAGCAATAGGTAAACGTTCTTATAAGAAACCGCGTATATGTGTATGCATTCCAAGCGGAGCTACTGAGGTTGAGACTAAAGCGGTGCAGGATGCTGCATTTCAGGCAGGAGCCCGAGAAGTGTTTGTGGTTGAAGAGCCTTTGGCGGCAGCAATAGGAGCCGGAATTGAAATCAAAAAGCCTTGTGGTAACATGATTGTTGATATTGGCGGCGGTACTACAGATATCGCTGTGATTTCTCTGGGGGGAACAGTAGTCAGCACATCTGTAAAAGTTGCCGGCGATGATTTTGATGAAGCTATTGTCAGATATATGAGAAAGAAACACAATCTTTTGATTGGTGACAGAACTGCTGAGGAAATCAAGATTGGAATTGGTACATGCTATAGCAAATCGGAAAGCCAGAAGATGGAAGTCAGAGGAAGAAACCTTGTCACAGGTCTTCCTAAGACAATAGAAGTAACATCAGAAGAAACAGAAGAGGCTTTGAGAGATGTTACAACAAGTATTGTGGAAGCCGTGCACAGAGTGCTGGAGCAGACACCACCGGAATTGGCAGCAGATATAGCGGTGAGAGGCATTGTACTGACCGGAGGCGGATGTCTGTTACACGGATTGGATGAGCTGATAGAAGCAAAGACCGGTATTAATACAATGACGGCTGAAGATCCTATGACTGCAGTTGCCATAGGAACGGGACAGTATTTAGAGTATTTGGATGAGATTGCCAACGAAAAAATTAATTAGGAATATATAAATAGCAGGGCTGTCCAGTGTTTGGGCAGCCTTTGAGATTACACAGCATTTTTAGAAAGTTTGAAGACTTTCATTTCGATATAATAAAAGGATACCAAATGAAATCAATTAGCGGATATGTTGAAAACATAACTTTTAGGAATGAAGATAATGGATATACAGTTTTAACCTTATCCAGCGGGAAAAAGGAAGTTACATGTATTGGAACTTTTGGATATATTGGCCAGGGGGAATATGTTGAAATTCAGGGAGAGGAAGTATTTCATGATATTTATGGAAAACAGATTAAGGTGGTGGAATATAAAATCGTGCCTGCCACCGATGAAGCGTCTCTTCGAAAATATCTTGGTTCCGGTGCAATAAAAGGACTGGGAGCGGTTCTTGCAAATCGTATTGTGGATAAGTTCGGAGAGGATACATTGCGTGTCATAGAGGAGGAGCCGGAGCTTTTGGCAGATATTCGTGGGATTACCATCCGTAAGGCTATGGATATCTGCGAACAGATAGAAGAAAAAAAGGACATGAGGGATATCATGATTTTTCTTCAGGGATATGGAATATCTCCAAATCTTAGCAATAAAATATACAATCTATATGGAAATAAAGTTTATGATGTTATAAGTAATAATCCTTATCAACTGGCAGATGATGTGGCAGGAATCGGATTTAAGACTGCTGACCATATTGCCAGAAGAGCAGGGGTGGAAGTTAATGCCGCAATCAGAATTAAAAGCGGCATGTGCTATGCCCTGACAGAAGCTTCTTTATCGGGACATACATATCTTCCAAAGTCAAAACTGGTGGAGGGGACAATTAATTTGCTGGGTTTGAGGGACCAGTATCTGAATACAGACGGAACATTTAATATGGATCTTTTGGATAATTGTTTTACGGAACTGGTTTTGGAACAAAAGCTTATTGTTAAAAATATTGATGAAGTTGAGGCGGTATTTCTCTCTAACTTTTATTACACAGAGTTAAACATAGCCAGAATGCTGTTGGAATTAAATATTTCCACGCCGGAGGATGAGTATATTCTGGGTGTAAAACTGGACACCATAGAAAAACTTACAGGGATACATTTGGATGAATTGCAGAGAAAAGCAGTAACTGAAACACAAAATAACGGGATTTCTATTATTACCGGCGGTCCGGGAACGGGAAAGACAACCACAATTAATGCGATTATTCAAATGTTTGAGTCTGATGGAATGGAGGTAAGTCTTGCGGCACCTACCGGAAGAGCGGCAAAGAGAATGACGGAGGCTACCGGACACGAGGCAAAGACCATCCACAGAATGTTAGAAATATCAGGAGGGCAGGGAGAAGAAGAACTGGAAGCACGTTTTGGAAGAAATGAGCAGAATCCGCTGGAAACGGATGTTATTATTGTGGACGAAATGTCAATGGTAGATACATTTCTTATGCACGCTTTGCTGAAAGCGGTTGCTATAGGTACAAGGATTATTTTTGTGGGTGATGTGAATCAGTTGGCAAGTGTGGGACCGGGAAATGTGTTGAAAGATATTATCGAGTCGGGCTGCTTTAGTGTGGTGAAACTGACAAAAGTATTCCGGCAGGCGGGCGAAAGTGGAATTGTAACCAATGCCCACAAAATAAATGCGGGAGAAAGAGTTGAGCTGGATAACAGTACAGGGGACTTTCTTTATATCGAAAGGGAAAATGCTCAGATGGCATTAAATGCCACAATTGGACTGATAAAATCCAAACTTCCCGATTATGTGGGTGCAAGGGAAATGGATATTCAGGTGCTCACTCCCATGAGAAATGGAATTTTAGGAGTGAATTCATTAAATTCACAGTTGCAGAAATATATCAATCCTCCTGATGGCAATAAAAAAGAAAAAGAAATTGGCGGGGTGATATTCAGAGAAGGCGATAAGGTTATGCAGATTAAAAATAACTATCAACTGGAATGGGAACAGAGAAACTCCAGAGGGATTGTTGTGGATTCCGGTTCGGGTATTTTTAACGGGGATATGGGGAATATCACATATATAAATAATGCCACAAATTATATGGAAGTACGCTTTGATGATGACAGATATGTTATTTATGATACGAAACAGGCAGAGGAACTGGAACTGGCATATGCGGTTACAATACATAAATCCCAGGGAAGCGAGTATCCGGCGGTAATCATGCCTTTGGTTTCAGGGATATCCATGCTAATGACCCGTAATCTTTTGTATACGGGAGTTACAAGAGCAAGAAAGTGTGTCTGTATTGTGGGACGGAAAGAAACTTTTGCGGCAATGATTGCCAACGAAGATCAGCATAAAAGATATTCCGGTCTCAAGTGGCAGTTGTTAAATTATTAATGAAACAGGGGGAGTATGTTACAAAAATTAACCAATGCGTTTTTTCCGGCTGTGTGTCCTATATGTGGGAAAATCCCTGGCGGGGGACGAAAAATTTGTGAAGAATGCAGAAAAGATATTGTTGTTATTGGCAACCCAAAGTGTGTGAAATGTGGGAAACCGTTAATGTCAGAAGAAAGACTTTACTGCAATGATTGCAGCAGAAAAAAACATTTTTTTGAAAAGGGTGTATCAGTTTTTGAATATTCAGGGGTCTTCAGGGAGTCTCTTTACAGATTTAAATATGGCAATGCCAGGGAATATGCGGATTTTTATGGAAGTGTGGCGGCTGATATATATGGAAGGACTGTTATCGGTTGGAAAATCCATGTTATAATACCGGTTCCGATGTATTATAGAAAAGAAATCAAAAGGGGATATAATCAGGCTCAGGTTTTTGCAAAGTCATTATCCCACTATACCCATATAGGGATTAATGAAAAATGTCTAATAAGAAAAAAGAATACGCTGCCGCAAAAAGAATTGAGTGATGAGATGAGAAAGGAAAATCTGTTTAAGGCTTTTGGGGTGGATAAAGATCAGATGTCAGGCTGTAAGAATGTACTGCTGGTAGATGACATTTATACTACGGGAAGTACAATTGATGCCTGCGCAAAGGTGCTGCTTGCAGCAGGAGCAGAGAGGGTTTATTTTATCTGTATCAGTGCAGGAAAAGATTTATAAAAAGAAAAAGACAAAACGGTTGACGTTATTTGAATTACATGTTATATTTAGATAGCGGATAACTGGAGGTCTTTTTTTTTTGCACAAATTTGAAAGACCTTTAAGGATATAAAAAAGCTACAAAAAGGCGGAGGTGAAACTCATGAGAACAAGAATTACATTAGAATGTACAGAATGTAAACAGAGAAACTACAATACAACAAAGGATAAGAAAACTCATCCGGACAGAGTAGAAACAAAGAAGTATTGCAAGTTCTGTCAGAAACATACATTACACAAAGAAACAAAATAGTCTGATTTAATGGAGGGTAAAAAAATGGCAGAAGCAGCTAAGAAGCAGAATCGCATTAAAACCTGGTGGACAGGTTTAAAGGCTGAATTTTCAAAAATTATCTGGCCGACAAAAACAACTATTGTTAAGCAGACTGTTGTTGTTGTAATTATCACAATTATTGTGGGAATTCTTATTAGCATTATTGATAATATCATTCAGTTTGGATTGGATAGAATTATTGGTTAATAAGAAAAATAATAAGAGGTGATTAAATGTCAGAAGCAAATTGGTACGTTGTTCATACCTATTCAGGTTATGAGAATAAAGTTAAGACTAATATTGAGCAAACAATTGAAAACAGAAAATTGCAGGATCAGATATTAGAAGTATCAGTACCTACTCAGGAAGTTGTTGAATTAAAGAATGGCGTAAGAAAAGTTTCTGAGAAAAAACTTTTCCCTGGATATGTGCTTATTAACATGGTTATGAATGATGACACATGGTATGTGGTAAGAAATACCAGAGGCGTTACGGGGTTTGTAGGTCCGGGATCCAAACCGGTACCACTTACTGATACTGAAATGCTCACTTTAGGAATTAAAACAGAAAAGATCAATGTTGAGTTTGAAGTGGGAGATATGGTTGCAGTCATTGGCGGTGTTTGGGCAGGAACAGCTGGCCAGGTTAAGCGTATTGACGAAAGCAGACAGACTGTCACAATTAATGTGGACATGTTTGGAAGAGAAACTCCGGTAGAATTGAACTTTACCGAAGTGAAAAAAATGAATTAAGACCGTAAGGTTTTAAGAGAATACACGAGGAAGCTTTTTGTTTTCGATCGGTATTCATAGAAGAATGTTTTGCGGTGCACGCAAAGCAGTGGGAGGGATTCCCGATAATACCACAATTTAGGAGGTGCCCAAAAATGGCAAAAAAAGTAGAAGGTTACATTAAATTGCAGATTGAAGCTGGCAAAGCAACACCAGCTCCACCAGTTGGTCCAGCACTTGGACAGCATGGATTAAACATCGTTCAGTTCACAAAGGACTTCAACGCAAGAACGGCTGATCAGCCGGGAATGATTATTCCGGTTGTCATCACAGTTTATCAGGATAAGAGTTTTAGTTTCATAACAAAGACTCCACCTGCAGCAGTATTATTAAAGAAGGCTTGCAAGATTCAGAAGGGCGCAGGCAATTCCATTAAAGAAACTGTTGCCACAATTTCTAAAGCTGATTTACAGCAGATTGCAGAAACAAAGATGCAGGATTTAAATGCAGCTTCCCTTGAAGCAGCAATGAGCATGATTGCCGGTACAGCAAGAAGTATGGGAATCAAAGTTGAAGACTAATCAAAAAAATGAATTGAAAAAAGTGGGAGGTATATCCGTTAATACCACTAGGAGGTTTAAATGAAAAGAGGAAAGAAATATACAGATGCAGCTAAATTAATTGATAGAGCTGTTCAGTATGACACAGAGGAAGCTATTTCTTTAGTAAAGAAAGCGGCAGTTGCAAAATTTGATGAAACAATAGAATGTCACATCAGAACAGGTTGTGACGGACGTCACGCAGATCAGCAGATCCGTGGTGCTGTTGTATTACCGAATGGTACAGGTAAGACTGTAAGAGTTTTAGTATTTGCAAAAGGTGCAAAGGCAGACGAAGCTCAGGCAGCAGGCGCAGATTTTGTTGGCGGAGATGAATTAATACCAAAGATTCAGAATGATGGATGGTTAGATTTTGACGTTGTTGTTGCTACACCAGACATGATGGGCGTTGTTGGTAGACTTGGTCGTGTACTTGGACCAAAGGGCTTAATGCCTAACCCAAAAGCAGGTACAGTTACTATGGACGTTACAAAAGCTATTAATGATATCAAGGCTGGTAAAATTGAATACAGACTTGACAAGGCTAATATTGTTCACGTTCCGGTTGGTAAGGCTTCATTTACAGAAGAACAGTTAACTGAAAACTTTAACGCACTTATGGATGCTATTAACAAGGCTAAGCCGGCAGCAGTTAAGGGTGCATATCTTAAGACAGTTACTCTTACTTCAACAATGGGACCTGGCGTTAAAGTTAATGTTACAAAGTTAACAAATGCATAAGACATTGACGAAGTGATTCGTTTATGTAATCAATCAAATAGGGGCTTATAAAGGTGAAAAAGAAAAATTTATAGGTAATTTGATTGACAATAAAAATTTAGTGTGCTATTATGCACAAGTGGTTTAATACCAATTGCCGAAGACAGTAGGTTTTACAACAGGGAGCAACCCGTCATAGATGGAAGACTGCTGATTGATTGTTGTAAAGTAAGAACACGTAACGTCGCCTACCGAGGAATGGATGGTTATTATGCGAAGGGAATACTTTATTAAAGTTTTTCGTCATAATAAAAGCTTACAACACCTCTCTGTTTCGGCGGAGAGGTGTTCTTATACATTTTATGTATGAAGGATATTCGGCGTAATGTTTGGTTGCAGACCTAATTTTAATAAGGAGGCAAAACATTCATGGCAAAAGTAGAGTTAAAGAAACCTATCGTAGAAGAGATTTCAGAATTACTCAACGGTGCTGCTACAGCAGTAGTAGTTGACTACCGTGGACTTACTGTTGCTGAAGACACAGATCTTCGTAAGCAGTTAAGAGAAGCAGGTGTTGTATACAAAGTATACAAGAACACAATGATTAATTTTGCAATCAAAGATACAGAGTTTGCAGATTTAGCTCAGCATCTTGAAGGACCAACAGCTCTTGCAGTTTGTAAAGATGATGCTACTGCAGCAGCCAGAGTATTGGCTAAATTCGCTAAGACAGCAGAAGCATTAGAAATCAAAGGCGGTATAGTTGATGGAACTTACTATGATGCAGCAGGAATTGCACAGATTGCATCTATTCCATCAAGAGAAGTGCTTCTCTCCAAATTACTTGGATCAATGCAGTCACCAGTTACAAACTTCGCTCGTGTTATTAAGCAGATTGCTGAAAAGAACGAAGAAGTTGCATAAGTTGTGCTAATTGCAAAACAGGTAATTGCGTTATCTGGCGTAACAGAACTGAAGTGCAAGGCACGGATTTGTGCAGATGGAAACATCAAAAACAAAGAATTATAATTTGAATTTAAATGGAGGAAATTAACAATGACAACAGCAGAAATCATTGAAGTAATCAAAGGATTAACAGTTTTAGAATTAAATGACCTTGTAAAGGCATGTGAAGAAGAATTTGGCGTATCTGCAGCAGCAGGTGTTGTAGTTGCAGCAGCAGGCGGAGACGCAGCAGCAGCAGAAGAAAAGACAGAATTTGATGTAGAATTAACAGAAATCGGTGATCAGAAAGTTAAGGTTATCAAGGCTGTTAAGGATGCAACAGGTTTAGGACTTAAGGAAGCTAAGGAAGTAGTTGACAACGCTCCTAAGGTAGTTAAGGAAGGCGTTTCTAAGGACGAAGCTGAAGCTCTTAAGAAGCAGTTAGAAGAAGTTGGCGCAGTTGTAACACTTAAATAATTATTAAAGCCATACTTTTTGGAAATGTAAAGGTCTAGCGGAAAGTTATTTTCTGCCAGGCCTTTTTTGCTTTTTTGAAGAAAGTTTTTGTGCTGATTGACAGGAATTCAATTTTATTCTTGACACTTATTTCCAAAAGTGTTATAGTAAAATTTGCTACGCCGTAGTGATGGGTGAATTGCGCCCTTTTTGCGGTGAAAAGTGCTTGATTTTCTTGATAAAACGCTAAAAAACTTAAGAAAATTAAGAAAAATATAGCAAAAAACTTATAAAATAAAGACAAGGAGTGGAATGTCAATGGAGAAGAACAGAATTCGCCCTGTTAAAGCGGGAAAAGGCATACGTATGAGCTATTCCAGACAGAAAGAAGTTTTAGGAATGCCTAATCTTATTGAAGTTCAGAGAGACTCATATGACTGGTTCCTGACTACAGGTCTTAAGGAGGTACTTGAAGATATATCTCCTATTGAAGACTATGGTCAGAACTTAAGCCTTGAGTTTGTTGACTTTAAGTTATGTGAGGAAGACAAGAAGTACACAATTGAAGAGTGTAAAGAAAGAGATGCAACTTATGCTGCGCCTTTAAAGGTTAAAGTAAGACTTCACAATAAGGAAACAGGTGAATTTACGGAACATGATATTTTCATGGGTGATTTACCACTTATGACAGAGACTGGTACATTTGTTATCAATGGAGCGGAACGTGTTATCGTAAGCCAGTTAGTTCGTTCGCCGGGTATCTACTATGTTATCGCACATGATAAGGTAGGTAAGGAATTATACACATCGCAGGTAATTCCGAACAGAGGTGCATGGTTAGAATACGAGACAGATTCAAATGATATATTCTATGTTCGTGTAGACAGAACAAGAAAGGTTCCTGTTACAGTGCTTGTAAGAGCTTTAGGTGTTGGAACTAATGCTGAAATTACTGAATTATTCGGTGAAGAAGAAAAGCTTACAGCCACATTTGAAAAGGACCCAAGTACAAACTACGAAGAAGGTCTTCTGGAACTTTATAAGAAGATCCGTCCGGGTGAACCGCTCAGTGTGGACAGTGCGGAGTCTATTATTGCCGGAATGTTCTTTGATGCAAAGCGATATGATCTTGCCAGAGTTGGTCGTTATAAGTACAACAAGAAGCTGGCATATAAAAACAGAATTAAGGGCCATATTCTTGCAGAAGATGTTATTGACATGACAACTGGCGAAGTGCTTGCAGAGGCAGGTACTACTGTATCGGAAGAACTTGCCGTTAAGATTCAGAATGCGGCTGTTCCGTCTGTAATGATTCAGACAGATACAAAGAATGAAAAAGTTCTTTCTAATATGGCGGTTGATATTTCGGCATATGTTGATTTTGATTGTAAGGAATTGGGAGTTAATGAGGATGTTTATTATCCTGTGCTTGCGGAAATCCTTGAAGAGAATCAAAGTGAGGAAGAGTTAAAAGATGCAATTAAGAGACGTGTCCATGAACTGATTCCAAAGCATATTACAAAAGAAGATATATTTGCATCAATCAACTATTGTATGAATATTGAGTACGGAATTGGTACTCAGGATGATATTGACCACTTGGGAAACAGACGTATCCGTGCAGTAGGCGAATTACTCCAGAACCAGTACAGAATAGGTCTTTCAAGAATGGAAAGAGTTGTTCGCGAGAGAATGACCACTCAGGATTTGGAAGGCGTTTCTCCACAGACATTAATTAATATAAAACCAGTAACGGCAGCAGTTAAGGAATTCTTTGGAAGTTCCCAGTTGTCACAGTTTATGGATCAGAATAACCCTCTTGGTGAGTTGACACATAAGAGACGTTTATCCGCTTTAGGACCTGGTGGTCTTTCAAGGGACCGTGCCGGATTCGAAGTTCGAGACGTTCACTATACTCACTACGGAAGAATGTGTCCGATCGAGACACCTGAAGGACCTAACATCGGTCTGATTAACTCATTTGCTTCTTTTGCAAGATTAGATGAGTATGGATTTGTTGAGGCTCCTTACAGAGTTGTTGACAAGTCAGACCCTGCCAATCCAAGAGTAACAGATGAGGTTATTTATCTTACAGCGGATGAGGAAGATAATTATACAGTAGCACAGGCTAACGAGCCGTTGGATGAAGAGGGGTATTTTGTAAACAATAATGTTTCAGGACGTTTCAGAGAAGAAACATCACAGTTTGATAAGAAGAGAATTGACCTTATGGACGTTTCTCCAAGAATGGTATTTTCCGTTGCTACATCAATGATTCCGTTTTTACAGAACGATGATGCGAACCGTGCCCTGATGGGATCAAACATGCAGCGTCAGGCAGTTCCCCTTATGACAACAGAAGCGCCTGTTGTTGGTACAGGAATGGAAGCAAAGGCAGCAGTAGACTCAGGAGTCTGCGTTGTGGCAAAACGTGCCGGTGTTGTTGAGCGTTCTACATCAAAGGAGATTACGCTCAGATATGATGATAATGGAGAAAAAGAAACATATAAGCTTATTAAGTTCTCAAGAAGTAACCAGAGTAACTGCTACAACCAGAGAGCAATTGTATTTAAGGGTGATCACGTGGAAGCGGGAGAAGTTATTGCCGATGGTGCATCTACATCTAATGGTGAAATAGCACTTGGTAAAAATCCATTGATCGGTTTCATGACGTGGGAAGGTTATAACTACGAGGATGCTGTACTCCTCAGTGAAAGATTAGTTCAGGATGATGTTTATACATCCATTCATATAGAAGAATACGAGACAGAGGCAAGAGATACCAAGTTGGGACCGGAAGAAATTACAAATGACGTTCCGGGTGTTGGTGATGAAGCACGTAAAGACCTGGATGAGAGAGGTATTATTAGAATTGGTGCTGAGGTTCGTGCAGGTGATATTCTTGTTGGTAAGGTTACACCTAAGGGTGAAACAGAACTTACTCCGGAAGAGAGACTCCTTAGAGCTATTTTTGGAGAAAAGGCAAGAGAAGTAAGAGACACATCACTTAAGGTTCCTCATGGTGAGTCAGGTATCATTGTTGACGCAAAAGTATTTAAGAGAGAAAACGGAGATGAACTTGCTCCGGGCGTAAACGAATCAGTTCGTATTTATATTGCCCAGAAGAGAAAGATTTCCGTTGGTGATAAGATGGCTGGTCGTCATGGTAACAAGGGTGTGGTTTCCCGTGTATTACCGGTAGAAGACATGCCATTCCTTCCGAACGGACGTCCGCTTGACATTGTACTGAATCCATTGGGCGTACCTTCCCGTATGAACATTGGTCAGGTCCTTGAAATACATTTAAGTCTTGCAGCAAAGGTATTAGGCTTTAATATTGCCACACCTGTATTTGACGGCGCAGACGAGTTTGATATTATGGATACTCTTGAACTTGCCAACGATTATGCAAATACAGAATGGGAAGACTTCCAGGCTAAGTACAAAGACACATTGAGACCAGAGGTTATGGAATATCTTGGAGAACATCTTGACCACAGAGAAGAGTGGAAGGGTGTTCCGATTGCAAGAGACGGTAAGGTAAGACTGAGAGATGGTAGAACAGGTGATTATTTTGACAGCCCTGTTACTATCGGATTCATGCATTACCTGAAACTCCATCACCTTGTTGACGATAAAATTCATGCCCGTTCTACAGGTCCTTACTCCTTAGTAACCCAGCAGCCACTTGGTGGTAAAGCTCAGTTCGGTGGACAGAGATTTGGTGAAATGGAAGTCTGGGCACTGGAAGCTTACGGTGCATCATACACATTACAGGAAATTCTTACAGTGAAGTCCGATGACGTTGTAGGACGTGTTAAGACATACGAAGCAATTATTAAGGGTGAAAACATCCCTCAGCCGGGAATTCCTGAATCATTTAAGGTTCTCATTAAGGAACTTCAGTCATTGGCACTTGATGTTAAGGTGTTGGATGAAAATGACAATGAAGTAGAATTGAAGGAGAGCACAGATTACGGCGAAACAAACTTTAATGCAATTTTGAACAGTGATAAGAATTACAGTTCCAATAAAGAAGACAGTCGTGCTTTTGAACAGGCAGGCTATCAGACACAGGAATTCGTTGGTGAAGAACTTCAGACCGTTGATGCTGATGGAAATGCAGCAGAAGCCGGAACGGAAGAATAATAGGAGAAGGGAGATTTGATCATGGCAGACAATAACGTTAGTGAACAGGTATCATTTGACAAAATCAAAATCGGTCTTGCATCACCTGATAAAATCAGGGAATGGTCAAGAGGCGAAGTTACAAAGCCTGAAACAATTAACTACAGAACATTAAAGCCTGAAAAGGATGGTCTGTTCTGTGAAAAGATTTTTGGACCAAGCAAAGACTGGGAATGTCATTGTGGTAAATATAAGAAAATCAGATATAAAGGTGTAGTCTGTGACAGATGTGGCGTTGAAGTTACAAAAGCCAGCGTTCGTAGAGAACGTATGGGAAGTGTTGAACTCGCTACTCCTGTATCGCATATCTGGTATTTTAAAGGTATCCCTTCAAGAATGGGATTAATCCTTGATATTTCACCAAGGGTTTTAGAGAAAGTTTTATATTTTGCTTCTTATATCGTACTTGATCCAATGGACACAACATTAGATTATAAACAGGTACTGACAGAGAAGGAATTCAGAGAAGCTTATGATGAATTTGAAGGCAAATTCAGAGTGGGTATGGGTGCTGAGGCAATCAAAGAACTTCTCATGGCAATTGACCTTGACAAGGAAGCAGAGGCATTAAAAGAAGAATTATTCGAGGCTACAGGACAGAAGAAAGCAAAAATCGTAAAAAGACTGGAAGTTTTTGAAGCATTCAGAAGTTCAGGAAACAGACCTGAATGGATGATTATGGATGTTATTCCGGTAATACCACCGGATTTAAGACCTATGGTCCAGTTAGACGGTGGAAGATTTGCAACCTCTGATTTAAACGATTTATATAGAAGAATTATTAACAGAAACAATCGTCTGAAACGACTTCTTGAGTTAGGTGCTCCGGAAATTATTGTAAGAAATGAAAAGAGAATGCTTCAGGAAGCTGTTGACGCATTGATTGATAATGGAAGAAGAGGAAGAGCTGTAACTGGTCCTGGTAACAGAGCACTGAAATCATTATCAGATATGCTTAAGGGTAAGCAGGGACGTTTCCGCCAGAACTTACTTGGTAAGCGTGTTGACTACTCAGGACGTTCCGTTATCGTTGTAGGACCGGAACTTAAAATTTACCAGTGTGGTCTTCCAAAAGAAATGGCAATCGAATTATTCAAGCCATTTGTAATGAAAGAATTAGTTGCAAACGGTACAGCACACAATATTAAGAGTGCTAAGAAGATGGTAGAAAGACTTCAGACAGAAGTTTGGGATGTACTGGAAGATGTAATTAAAGAACATCCGGTTATGTTAAACCGTGCCCCTACACTTCACAGACTTGGTATTCAGGCATTTGAGCCAATTCTTGTGGAAGGTAAGGCAATTAAACTTCATCCATTGGTATGTACAGCGTTCAATGCCGACTTTGACGGTGACCAGATGGCTGTCCATCTTCCACTTTCCGTGGAAGCGCAGGCAGAATGTAGATTCCTTCTGCTTTCACCGAACAACCTTTTGAAACCATCGGATGGTGCACCGGTAGCCGTTCCTTCACAGGATATGGTGCTTGGTATTTACTATCTTACAATGGATAAGATGGTTGATTATACGAATGATGAGGAAATAGCATCAAAGGTTTCAGCGAAAGATAAGACATATAGTTCTGATGATGAGATTATGACAGATTTGGATGAGGGCAAGATTGGAGCTCATGATCTTATAAAATATCAGTCAGATGACAGAGTTGTAATCTGTCAGGCGGTTGATGTACTGGGACATTATTTTAGTGATGTGAATCAGGCAATTCTGGCATATGAGAACGGTGAAATCTCACTGCATCAGAGAATCAGGGTTAAGAGAACAGTATTTAATGGTCAGGGTAAGGAAGTTACCGGAATTATAGATACTACACTGGGACGTTGTCTCTTTAATGAAATCCTTCCACAGGATTTAGGGTTTGTTAAGAGAGAAACAGATGAGGATTATCTGAAGCTTGAAGTAGAATTTCATGTTGGAAAGAAGCAGTTAAAACAGATTCTTGAAAAGGTTATTAATAACCATGGCGCCACAAAAACTGCAGAAGTTCTTGATAATATCAAGGCTATGGGATATAAGTACTCAACAAGAGCTGCTATGACAGTTTCTATTTCAGATATGACTGTACCTGCAGCAAAGAAGCAGATTCTTTCAGATGCAGAAAGCACAGTTGATGAAATCACAAAGCATTACCGCCGTGGTTTCTTAACAGATGAAGAAAGATATAAAGAAGTTATTGAGACATGGCAGGCAGCTGATAATGAAATTACAAGTGCTCTGCTTGGTGGTCTTGATAAATATAATAACATCTTTATGATGGCCGATTCAGGTGCCCGTGGTTCTGACAAGCAGATTAAGCAGCTTGCCGGAATGCGTGGATTGATGGCAGATACAACAGGTAAGACAATTGAACTTCCTATTAAGTCAAACTTCCGTGAGGGTCTTGACGTACTGGAATACTTTATTTCAGCTCACGGTGCTCGTAAGGGTCTGTCAGATACAGCTCTTAGAACAGCCGATTCAGGATACCTTACAAGAAGACTTGTTGACGTTTCACAGGAACTGATTATTCATAATATTGATTGTTGTGAAGGAAAATCAATTCCATATATGGAAATTGAAGCACTGGTAGACGGCAGTGAAGTGATTGAAAGCCTGGAAGAGAGAATTACAGGAAGAACCGCTGCAGAATCAATGTATGATGCAGATGGAAATATGATTGTTAAAGCAAATCATATGATTACACCGAAACGTGCAGCTAAGATTGTTGCAACAGGTGTAGAGAAGGTTAAGATTAGAACAATTCTTACATGTAAGTCCCACGTAGGTGTATGTGCTAAATGTTATGGCGCAAACATGGCTACAGGACAGAGAGTTCAGGTTGGTGAAGCTGTTGGTATTATCGCAGCACAGTCAATCGGTGAGCCGGGAACACAGCTTACTATGAGAACTTTCCATACTGGTGGTGTTGCCGGTGACGATATTACACAGGGTCTTCCTAGAGTAGAAGAATTGTTTGAAGCAAGAAAGCCAAAGGGTCTTGCAATTATCGCAGAATTTGGCGGCAAGGCTGAAATTAAAGAAACTAAGAAGAAACGTGAAATTGTTGTAACGAATGAAGAAACAGGTGAATCAAAGGCATATCTGATTCCTTATGGTTCAAGAATTAAGATTCTTGATGGAACAGTTCTGGAGGCTGGTGATGAACTTACAGAAGGTAGTATTAATCCTCACGATCTGTTGAAGATTAAGGGACTTCGTTCTGTACAGGATTATATGATCCGTGAGGTACAGAGGGTTTACCGTCTTCAGGGTGTTGAGATTAACGATAAGCACGTTGAGGTTATCGTTCGTCAGATGCTCAAGAAGATTAAGGTTGATACAGCCGGTGATTCAGAATTTTTACCGGGAACAACAGTTGAAGTTCTTGACTTTAATGAAATAAATGAGAAACTGGTTGAGGAAGGTAAAGAGCCTGCAACGGGTACCCAGATTATGCTTGGTATCACAAAGGCTTCCCTTGCTACAAACTCATTCCTTTCAGCGGCTTCTTTCCAGGAAACAACGAGAGTGCTTACAGAAGCAGCAATTAATGGTAAGGTTGATCCGCTTGTTGGTCTTAAGGAAAACGTTATTATTGGTAAACTGATTCCTGCCGGTACAGGCATGAAGAGGTACAGTACGGTTAAGTTAAGCACAGATAATAAAAATCTTGGGCAAGATGACGTTTTGGAAGTATCTGAAGATAGTGAATTAGAAGATGATGATCCATTAATTATTGGAGAAGTCAGTGAATTTATTGAAGTGACAGAAGATACAACAGAAGAATAGAATAACAGACAGTTCGTAACCATCCTGTCTATAAACAAAACTAAGGGCAAAACACAGAAAAGTATTTGTGTCTAAAAAAGAGCGCCTTAGTGCGCTCTTTTTTCTTTACATAATAGTAAGAGAAACTGGTAAAACCTGTTTCTGGGTGTGACAAAATAAGGAAAAATGATTTTCAGGAGAGAAAGATGGTAGAAGGTTTTAACCCCGTAAGATATTCGGTGATAACAGAAAAAAATCCACGTGAAATTGTAATGCTGGTAGGAAATGGCTGCAAATGGCGCAAGTGCAGATTTTGTGATTATCATTTAGATTCCAGTAAAGATGAAACGTTTAATTTTAAGATAAACAAAGAGGAATTGAATAAGATTACAGGAATTTATCATCAACTGGAAGTAATTAATTCGGGAAGTTTTGTGGATCTTGATGCTAATACAATTGAATTGATAAAGAAAATCTGTGTTGAAAAAAATATATCAAAAATTCATTTTGAATGTCATTGGATGCATAAAGATGAAGTGAAGGATTTCAAGAAAGAGTTTGAAGAAATAGGTGTTACACCGATTCTTAAACTGGGACTGGAGACTTTTGACTATGATTTTCGGGAAAATGAATTAATTAAAGGAATTGATGAAAAAAATCCTGAAATCATTGCACGATATTTTGATGAAATTAATCTGCTTCAGGGATTAAAAGGGCAGACTGCCCAGACAATGATAGCAGATATTGAGCTGGGACTTAAGTATTTCCAAAGAGTATGCGTAAACATAATGGTTGAAAATGCAATGCCTATAAAGCCGGATGGGAAGGTTATTAAAGAGTTTAAGAAATATGTATATCCCCGGTATATAAACAATGACAGGGTGGATATACTTTTGGAAAATACGGGATTTGGAGTTGGAACATGCGACCATTCCCGCAGTGAGTGATAACTTATTTGTAAACGTGGGCAAAGAGCAACGGAATGATACGCAATACTATAGCATGGCATTTTATAGTGGAAAGGAAATATTATGAATAACGAGATTTTATTAATTTTATCAATACTTATTATTTACGGAAGCCAACTTTTGATGTTTAAAATTTTTCAGAAACAGGGCTTATACTGTTTTACTGTATTGGCGACCATTGCGGCGAATATAGAGGTTCTTATTGTGGTCAATGCATTTGGAATGGAAATGACTTTAGGAAATGTCCTTTTTGCATCTACGTTTCTTGTAACTGATATTATCAGTGAATTGTATGGAAAGAAAGATGCGAAAAAGGCAGTTAATATTGGAATTGTCACATCAATCATATTTATCATATTTTCTCAGTGGTGGCTTTTGTACACACCGGCAGAAAGCGAGTTTGCCATGGGTATCATGGAGGCGATGAAGGCGATTTTTTCTAATACGCCCCGCCTTATGATTACGAGCATGATGGTTTATGCCATTGTACAGCAGTTTGACGTGTGGGCATATCACAGATGGTGGAAATTTACAGAGAAAATGTGCGGAGATTCTAAAAAATATCTATGGGTCAGAAATAATGGTTCCACTCTGATATCACAGTTTTTGAATGACTTGCTGTTTACTTTTGGTGCGTTCTGGGGAGTATATGAAATGAAAACATTAATTAGTATTGTCATATCCAGTTATGTGATTTTTATTGTGACTAGTCTGGCAGATACACCGTTTATTTATGTGGCGCGAAAGATACATGAGAGTGAAAAGGTAAAAGTAAAAAGTGTAGAGTAAAAATGTGTATTGCATCTGTAGTGCGAAATTCCCAATCAAGATATGGAAGCAGATTTCGCATGGAGTATCAGAAGAATCTGCTATAATAAAGAAATTAATCAATGGATAGCATTGCAATGAATGAGGTGGAAATATGAACAAAATCAGAAAACATATATTTTTTGAAGGAAGAGTCCAGGGTGTTGGATTCCGGTATAGAGCATATTACATAGCAGAGTCACTGGGGCTGACCGGATGGGTACATAATTGCTATGATGGCCGTGTGGAAATGGAAGTGCAGGGAACGGAGGAGAGTATTGACAGAATGATTCAGCAGTTGAATGGGCAAAGATATATCTGGATTGAAAACATGGAAGTGAAAACCATGGAACTGCAGGAGGAAAATGGGTTTCGAGTGCGGTAAAGTGTCAGGTATGCAAAACAGGTCAGACGTTTTTGTTCCACTTGTTTTGCATTATTAAAATTCCCGATTATATTGAAATATAACCCCATGATATTTCAAACTACTTGAAAATATCATGGGGTTTCGTTATAATAAAAATTACGTGTACCTACAGAATATGACAAGTATGTACAGTGGGAATGCAGATTGAGTTAAGACCGAACACAGATACCTGAAAGACTCAATATCTACATAAACAATTTTTATCAAAAAGAAGGAATGGAAAGATGAAAAATACTCTTGAAATCAGATGGCACGGACGTGGTGGTCAGGGTGCCAAGACAGCGGCATTGCTGCTTGCAGAAGTGGCATTTAAGACCGGAAAGAATGCACAGGGATTTCCTGAATACGGACCGGAGAGAATGGGAGCACCGATTACTGCCTATGACAGAATCAGCGATTCCCCAATCAGGGTTCACTCCAATATTTATGATCCTCAGTATGTTGTCGTTGTTGATGAGACATTGGTTGATATTGTGGATGTTACAAAGGGGCTCCGAGAAGATGGTGCTATTCTAATTAACACAGCAAGAAGTAAAGAAGAAATAATTCCATTATTAAAAGGATATAAGGGAAAGGTTTATACCATTGATGCCAGACAGATTGCCATGGATACCCTTGGAAAGAACTTCCCGAACACACCGATGCTTGCAGCCATTGTTAAGGTGACAGGTGTTATTGATGATGAAACTTTCTTAAATGAAATGGAAGGTTCCTTTAAGCATAAGTTTGCAAAGAAGCCTGAAGTTATTAAGGGCAATATGGATGCCTTAAGAATTGCTTTAAGGGAGGTTAA
>JAUUNJ010000328.1 GCA_030844625.1 Roseburia sp.
CAGGGCATGATTTATGGCAGAATGGGCAGTTGTTCTCGTGCCATTTATTAGGTCTGGCTTTGATACGGATGTGTTTCATGCCATCCTCATCAGAATAAAGATTAAAATTTTCTATCACTGTGTTCTTGACATTAAGAACATTCTTGCATAATGTATTAGCAGAAACCATTTGCGTTATCCTTTTTTCTATTTGCTTGGTCGCTAATACATTAAAGGAAACCAAATGGTTTTTTCAATATGTAAATGTAAATTTATGGTGTTTGGCTTCCACCATTATGCCAGAAGCCTCAAATTTAATTTTGATAAAAATGAAACAGGAATTATCGCACCATATAAAAATCAGGTAAAGGCCACAGCTAATCAAGTTGATGGAATAGACGTTGATACTGTACATAAGTTTCAAGGAAAAGAAAAGGATAATATTATTATATCAACGGTTGATGATGAGATATCTGATTTTGCAGATGATCCATATTTGATTAATGTGGCTGTGTCAAGGGCAAAGAAGAAACTTATATTAGTTGTTACTGGAAATGAGCAATCAAAAGAGAGTAATATTATTGATCTGATTAATTATATTGAATATAATAATTTTGAGGTTATAGATAGTCAAATTTATTCAATTTTTGATTATTTGTATAAGCAGTATTCTGAAGAAAGAAAAGAATTTTTAAAAAATCACAAGAAGATATCAGAATATGATTCGGAAAATTTAATGTACGTATTAATTGAAGAACTGCTGAGAGACAGCAGGTATTCCAGTTTGGATGTTGTTTGCCATTTTCCGATGAACATGTTAATAAGAAATCTGGAGTTATTAAATGAGCAGGAATGCAAATATGCTATGAATCCAGCGACGCATATAGATTTTCTTATATACAACAGAATTAGCAAAAAGCCGGTGTTGGCAATTGAAGTTGATGGTTATGAATATCATAAGAATGGAACAGTACAAGCAGCAAGGGATATGTTGAAGAATCACATATTGCAATTATACCAGATACCATTGTTGCGTTTTCAAACAAATGGTAGTGGAGAAAGAAAAATAATTGCAGAGTGGTTAGAAAAATTAGTTGGATAATAGCAGCAAGGAATATATATGAGAAAATTAGAAGAAAAGTTTCGTGAAAATACAACATTAAAATACTACAATGAAAATGCTATAATTTTTTCTGCTACTACACAAATCGTAGATTTTTCCATAACGCAGGATAAGTTCCTTGCATTGTTACAGCCAAATGCATATATTTTAGATTTTGGTTGTGGATCTGGTCGTGATACAAAGTATTTTATGGAACATGGATATAGAGTGGAAGCAACGGATGGTTCAGCAGAGTTGTGTAAATTAGCAAGCACATATACTGGAGTTTCGGTTAAATATATGCTATTTCAGGAGTTGGACGAGCAGAAAAAATATGATGGCATTTGGGCATGTTCCTCTATTTTGCATTTGCCAAAGGATGAACTTAAAAATGTTATGCAGCGAATGTTGTGTGCATTGAAGGATGATGGAGTGATTTATACATCATTTAAATATGGAACATTTGAGGGCGAACGAAACGGAAGATATTTTACTGACTTTACAGAAAAAACATTTGATGGGTTTTTAAGCGGTATAAGACATGTAAAGATAGAAGAACAATGGCTGACAGGAGATGTGAGACCAGGCCGTGAGTCGGAACAATGGCTGAATTTTATATTGAGGAAAGTGTGACGAATGGATAAAGTATTAAAGCTGGAAAACGGACAATATGATCTGATAGAAACAGTCTCATATCCAAATGGTGGTGCAAGCTATTTTTATGTAAGAGATCAGCAGGCTATTATTATTGATGATGGGATATGTAATTACAAAAAGGATGAGAAACCTTTTTCCTATTCTTTAATTACGGACAAGCAAAATACATATATGAATAAATATGCAAAAGTATATCGCTTTCTAAAAGAAGATATGGGAATAATCAATGAAGTGATTACATTGTCATGCAAAAAGGAAGAAATACCAATAAAGTATGTGGCAAATCGCGAAGATCATGCAGATGCCTCTCCATTGGAAATCGACTTTGAAAATAATTTTGCAAGTGTATATGGTCGTAATAGCTTGAAATATTTACAGAAAGAATATGGTATTTTGGACGAACAGGGGAATAATTATTTTCTGGATTATTTGTTAAGAACAAAGCATGGAGATTATGCAGTTGAAGAAAATGGGGTAACTTATCATCATCCGCAGCAGATTGGTTTGGAACGTTATCGCAGACAGCTGCAAAAACAAAATACATGTACCGAATGGGGAATTAAGTTATATCGTTTTTCTTCAGAAGATTGTAGATTTGAAAATCGAATTGAGGATGACATAAAAACTTTTTTCGGTGAAAATACCGATGAGTTTGAAGAAAATGGACTCCTTGCTGATCGTCTGGTAAAGTTATATGAGCATCAGGAAAATACGCTTGAGGAAATACAAAAACAGCGTGCTGCGGGAATAAATACATTTCTTGTGGTATTTCCAACGGCAAGTGGAAAATCCAGGATTGTGGAAGAAGATTTGCGTATTTTTTCCAGAAAGAATACAGAATTTCATGCGCTTATTATGGCTCCTAATACAAACATTATTACTGATTGGAGGCAGCGAGTGAAGAAATCTCTCCCAGATCTGCAGGAGCAAATTGAAATTTGTTCATTTGCTTATATGATGCGGAACTATCAGAAATATGCGCAGGAAAAATATAATTATATTGTAGTAGATGATGAGCGCGTTATAATAAGGACAAAGTTAGAGAAACCCAGTAAAATCAAGGGGTTAGCACTAATTTAGTCCTTATTTTTATACCATTTTATCGGTAGATAAGGCAGCGCTGACAAATCAAACCGAAATCCAAACATTGCATCAACAATTCAGGAGTTATGACCTGAGTGTGGTTCGTGCATCCAAGTGAGGTGACAATTTAATAGATTTTATTTAGGTAGGACTAAATTAGCATTTAACACGGAGATATTCCGTTTGGCTGATATAGTCCTGCTTTTTATTTTGAAAGGAAGAGATTGTATGAGTAAAGTGCTAATTGAAGTCCTCGTAATAATTCTTATTGCAGGCAGTTATTTGATACTGTTTTCAGCAGTTAGAGTATCGGCTATAGCAGATCAAAGAATAGCGGAGATACGAAGCAGAGAAACATTTGATAAAGAAAAGCAGTTGAACACTAATCAAAATAGCATATCGGGAGGGATGGCTATGGCAAATAAAGAAAAGAAGATTGAAGGCAGACTGGGCTATAACAGTGAGAATGGTAGATATGGATTGCTGGTATCAGATTTATGGGAACATACCGGGTTCCATTGTGGAGAATGCTTAGAAGTCAAGGTTGATGACAAATGGGTAAAAACCCGGATGGAAATGGATATTGCCCGTAACTGGTATCTGGTGGATACCCCCTATACAGGAGATTTAGAGTATGTTAAAGATTACAGATAAGAAGGGAGAAGTCCATATGTATGAGGTGGCAGACACCAGTGTTATCGGTCCGTATGACAATACGGTTAAAAACCAGTCGGATGAGGAAATCTTAACCCTTCTTACCTGTGTCAATAGGGGTACTAAGCGTTTTGTCTGCCGCTGTGTGCCGGCAGTGAAAGAGGGTGAGGCAGATGAAGATTAAGTGCAGATTAGTTGAAGCAGAGCAGATAATAAGCGAAA
>JAUUNJ010000329.1 GCA_030844625.1 Roseburia sp.
TTTATCGAACAATATTTTAAGCGAAACCACATACAATACAAAATATCATGTTGCCCGTCATTGCATAATCTCACAACGCGGTTTCACCCAATCGATCTATTATTTACAGATATAATATTTAGCGATAAGACAGAGATGTCCACGTTGCTGAAAATCCGTAAGCAACACCCATCAATGATGATGGTGATCTTAACAAACAATAATGAGTATGCTATACAGGGGTATAAGCTAGGAATACTCCGCTACATAATGAAGGAGCAACTGGAACATGAACTTCCCCACTGCATGGATGCAGTGCTTGCAAGATATTTCAAGCACAGAGATGTGCTTGAAATGAAATTCGTTGAAGGAAAGTATTGCGTGTACCAGGACGAAATCGTCTATATGGAAAGCCAAGGTCATAAAGTGAATTTTCATCTTTCTTTAGGGATGTCTGTTCGAATTTTGACAGCGCACACAACGATAGATGCTATGCAACTGCAACTAAACCAAAATCGTTTTGTACGGCCACACAAAAGTTTCCTTGTGAATTGTTCCTATATTGACAAGATTGAGTGTGGCAATATTCTTCTGCAAAGCGGTGATAGAATCACCATTTCGCAAAGCCGCAAGAAAGATGTCGATGCATTGCTCACAGCAATTCTATAAAGATAATATTGCACAGAAAAAACACATCTGCCTTCCTCGTAAGAAGTCAGATGTGTTTTAGTTTTCTTATTTTAGTTTACTAAAAATATACTTTCGTGCACGGTGAATTCTATTTTTAACATTCGCCTCCGAGGTATTGGTAAGGCAAGCAATATCTTTAAGTTTGTACCCTTTGATTTTCATAACCAATGTTATTCGATACTTTTCTGGCAATTCATTGAGTGCTTGCAGCGCTTTCTGCAGGGTAATTTTGGTGAGAGCAATCTCATCTGGACCATCAAAATTATTTATTTCTGGAACCTCGTCGGCAGGATACAATGATGTCTTGCGTTTTTCCCATCTTCGAATAAAGTCGATGGTTTTGCTTTTAGTCACAAGATAAAGGTATGATTTTAGCTCTTTAGGGTTGTCCATACGTATGGTATCAATATCTTCAATAATATTCACCATTGTTTCGTGTACTGCATCTTCAGCTAGACGCTGATCTTTTGTGAGTTCATAAGCAACTTTATACATCATTCCATAGTATGTGTGGTAGATGTACTCAAATTTTGATCTTTGCGTATCATCGTCAATCATGGCGAGATAGATAAAAAGCATAGAAAGCGGCTCCCTATTGAACTAGATTGTCCAAGATAAAAATAATGAATTTCATAGTATTATCCGTAAAAAGGCTCATTCAGGTTTCATGGTTTCTGAAAAAAAGCAAAAAAAGCGCAAAGTTTCCCGAACGGGCAAACCTTGCGCTTTTTGAGAGGCCTTTATTTTGTACTTTGGCTGGGGGCAGGTGTTAGCATCGTTTATCGAAATCGTAGCTGACGGTTTCACTCGTGCCGTTTGCAGTGACGGTGACTGTAGTGGTTAGCTTGTAGGTCGTTCCTGCTTTGATGGCATAGCTTCCATTGAATTCATGCCGGAATCCATAGTAGGTAGAAGATGTACGATCCACTTCGGTGTAATTTCCCCAAAAGCCCTTCTCATACAACACGAGTGTGCATTCCATCTTTGTTGCCTTCGGATCTGCAACAATATAGCTCGAATAGGACTGGGACTCCGCGGAAATAGTCGGAGAGATGGCAATTACGTTTTTCCAACGGGGCTCTACCGCAAACGCGGTTACGCAAAAAAGTGTAGCCATTAATACGGAAATGGCGATTCCAATAATTTTTTTCATTTTCAGAACTCCTTTTGATAAATGGCCTCTTCCTTAACAATCCGTATGATACGGTGAAATGGTTACAAAATTAGTGTATAAAGTTTTCATAACCTATTTGAGAGTGGAATCCACTGTGATTCCCTCGGCCACTTTTATAAGTTCTGAAATGTTAGGATTGCCATAAATAGTGAAGGATAGCCCATCAGCTTCCCAAACCAATACGTTGCTATTATCTTCGCGTATTCCCCAGATTGCATGGTTTCCATCAAATTCGAGTTCATAGTATCTGGTTAGTTCGTTGTCAATCCCGACTTCTTGCTCCGAGCCAATATCAACAACTCTGACAGTATACCAACCACCGCTGTCTGATGTGAATTCAGCAATGTACCGATCTTGATTTGATGTCTCTTCATCTGTAAGTGTAAAACCTGTAAGGATGCAACTCAAGTTAATTTTCGAAGCAATATCGAAATGTTGTCGATCTGTTTCTTGGGAATAGACGATGTTCATAAAACCATCTCGCCATTGGATCAAGGTATCCACTACGGCATCTTGAAATGCTTGAACAGGAAGGAGGGCAAATGTCAGTGCAGTCATAACGCTGGTAAAAGCTATCAACACCTTCTTGGTAGGCTTCCAAATTTGGACCCATCCCTCTTTTCGGTGCGCCTTTTTTAAGAGTCGGTCCATTTTCTTCTGAAACTGTTCGGAAGGATGAAACTGAGCATTCATTTCTTTCAGACTCGGCATGGAAGCCAGTTCGCGCTCTTCTGCCTCCGTCACAACCAATGAAATCAGTGCATCTGGCGTAATGCGGATTTCGTCATTCTCTTTCTTTTTCATGATAGCTCTCCAATTTATCTAATATCATTCTCCGCGCTCGAAAAATTCGCACTTTTGTGTTTTCCGGAGTGATGTTCAAAATTGTTGCGATTTCTTTCACTTGATAACCCTGCAATTTTAGTTCCAACGGCGCACGATACCGATCATCCATCTTCGAAATCATTGCAATCAACTCATTAAAGGCAAGTGCATCAATTGCAATAGTTTCGGGGTCCTGTTTATGTTTGGTGTCATAGCGTTCTAATTCATCGTCTTCGGTCGGGCGCACCTTGTCCCATTTGCGCACACAATCAACAGCCTTATTATGGGTGACCCTCCGCAGAAAAGCACGAAGTGTAAGTTCATCGTCAATATGTACTTTATCTATAATCCGTATCAACTGCAAAAAAGTTTCATGTACAACGTCCTCAGCCAGATAATGCTCTTTTACTACTTCCTTTGCAACATGATACATGAAGCCAACGTAGTTCTGATAAATGTACGAAAATTTATCCTGCTGTTCCTCGGTTTCCAGCATGGAAATATAAAAAGTCAGCATTTTTCCCTCCGCGTGTGTTAAAGCGTCCTGTTGGGATTTGGATCACATGGATTGCAAATACCAGGTGATATAACCAATCAGGTGCGCTTTCTGTTCCGCGGAGCAATGATCAAGTTGATATTGCAGTTCGTCAGAAAAGAAATCGCTTATTTGTGAAGGCGAGGATGGTAATATTGCGTAAATTGAACATTCCAGTATGCCCGCGAGGACGTAGAGCTTCTGCAGGGAAAGGTGTGCAGAACCTCTTTCTATACGACTAATGTACTGGGGAGATACATCAAACTTGTTGCCCAGTTCTTCTTGTGTCCATCCCTTTGCTGTACGCATTGCGCGAATCTTTGTTCCAATCGCTTTGTAAAGTTCTTCCTTCGAAATGTCCACTTTTCCATCACCTCAAAATAAGCGTATCAATTTTCAAGCTCAAATTTGAGGGTCTAATTAGTTTATAAATAAACTATATAGATTTATTTTTGTGGGTTTTTATCAATTTATTCGGTTTAGATAATTGAGA
>JAUUNJ010000330.1 GCA_030844625.1 Roseburia sp.
TACACGCAAAATACATATAATCACTAATCAACATGGCATATGCCTGTGTAGGTGTCATCCCTTTCGCTTTTCTCAATTGATAAAAATCATCCGCATATTTCTTCGTTTTATCATACTCTCTGGGGTTAATAATCTTAATTCCATCTATATTATAACCTTTGCCATAGGTTTCTGCTTCCTCAGGGGTCGCCAGTAAAATAATATCCGCAAAATCCTCTCTCTTAATCTGTACGGCAGCTTCATATGTACGCTTGTCCATACCTTCCGGAAGTACAATTGTTTTACGGTTATTTCTCGCTTTTTCTTTTAACTGTTCGATAAAATCCATATCTTTTCTCCTTATATTTTTCAATCTTCTTTTTATTATACCCCACCCTTTTTTATTAAACAACACTAAATTTGCACATTGGTTCGACCATAGAATATAAAAAGCAAATCTGCTAAAATTATATACAGTTTTTAAACATCTGACTTTTCTATCTGATTGCAACATCAGATGAATGATGTTAGAATTGTAAAATGAGGTGTATCATATGAAAATAGTGGGAATTATAGCAGAATTTAATCCATTCCATAATGGACACAAGTATTTAATAGAACAGGCAAAGAAAATTACAGACGCGGACAATGTTGTTGTGATATGCAGCGGAAACTATGTTCAGCGTGGTATGCCTTCAATCTTTGACAAATCAGAAAGAGTCAGAATGGCACTTCATAATGGAGCTGATGCTGTCTTTGAACTCCCTGTGTTTTATTCCACAGCTTCTGCAGAATTGTTTGCCCGTGCATCAATTAAATTTTTGTCAGACTTAAATTGTATTGATTATCTGTGTTTTGGCTGTGAAACCAATGATATTGCTGCTTTAACCGAAATTGCCGGAATTCTATCCGAAGAACCTGAGGAATACAAAATGTATCTGGACAGTTATTTAAAATCAGGAAGTTCCTTTCCAAAAGCCCGGAAAAACGCTTTCACTGAATACTGCAAATCCAATGGTCTGCTTCAGGAAAATCTGTTTGATTCAATAATGACACAGCCAAATAACATCCTTGCAATCGAATATTTGAAAGCGCTGAAACATTTTAATTCTGCGGTCAGACCGGTTCCGGTAAAACGTATGGGCGCAGGTTATGATTCTTTGAACCTTAATACGCAATATGCTTCAGCTACCGGAATAAGGAACCAGTTAGTAAGCAGAGGCAGCATTCAGAATCTTGTACCTGATAATTGTATTAAAATAATTCAAAACACCTCTCCAATTATGACGGGGGATTTCAATACTGTTCTTGGATATAAACTGCTTTCAACAAAAAAATTTGATCAATACTTTGATGTCTCTTCAGAATTATCCAACAGAATCAACAACTATAAGTCCGATTTCATTGATATTGACGATTTTATAAAAAAGCTTCAGTCAAAAAATTTCACCTATTCAGGAATTTCAAGAGCATTATTTCATATTTTGCTGGATATAAAAAAATCAGACGTCCGGTCTTTTATCGACAACGGTTACTTAAATTACGCAAGACTTCTGGGATTTAACCATGAATCAAAAATACTGTCATTAGTGAAAGAAAAAAGCCGTTTGAACATAATTGGAAAATTATCGTCTTATTATAATAACTGTATGGAAACAGACAAAAAGATGCTTGATCTCTGCATTTATGCAGATGAACTTTATAGAATGATTTATATGAATAAGTATAAAAAGGATATTCCTACGGAATTCGAGCGGCAAATAGAGATTTATTAGCTACAAACAAATATTCTTTCTTCCATCACCTGAAATTTATAAAAATCCCCTTACAACCATATGTAAGGGGATCCTTCTTTCAGATTTTAAATTTATTTTTATTATTATGACCACTGCATTTTCACGGTCTTTTGCCCGGCAGATATCCAGACTAATTTTTAAAACTGTGAATTGGTGCTGGAATTCTTCCTGTTCTGTTCACAAAGGCATCGCAGGAGAAATTGTTTACCGGCATAATCGGAGCATATCCCAACAATCCGCCAAATTCAACTGTTTCGCCAACACCTTTTCCGATTACAGGTATAATTCTTACTGCTGTTGTCTTCTGATTAATCATACCAATTGCTGATTCATCCGCAATAATTCCGGCAATTGTTGTTGCCTTAGTATCTCCCGGAACAGCAATCATATCGAGTCCGACAGAGCATACGCATGTCATTGCTTCCAGTTTTTCGATTGTAAGAGCTCCTTCTTTTACTGCATCAATCATTCCCTGGTCTTCACTGACCGGAATAAACGCTCCACTTAAGCCACCCACATAGGAGGATGCCATGACACCCCCTTTTTTCACCTGATCATTTAATAACGCAAGAGCTGCCGTTGTTCCCGGAGCACCTGTTCTCTCCAGACCGATCTCCTGTAAAATATCAGCAACACTGTCACCGATTGCAGGTGTTGGAGCCAATGAAAGATCTACAATACCAAAAGGAACTCCAAGGCGCTTTGACGCTTCTTCTGCAACCAACTGGCCTACTCTCGTAACCTTAAAAGCTGTTTTCTTAATTGTATCACAAAGAACTTCAAAGTTTTCACCTCTTACTTTTTTTAAGGCATGTCTTACTACACCCGGGCCCGAAACACCTACATTAATAATAGCATCTGCCTCTGTTACGCCATGGAATGCACCTGCCATAAAAGGATTATCATCCGGTGCGTTACAAAATACCACTAATTTGGCGCAGCCCAGCGAATCCTGTTCTGCTGTAAGTTCTGCTGTTTTGCAAACCATTTCCCCCATAAGGCGAACTGCATCCATATTAATACCTGTCTTTGTAGAACCAACATTGACAGAACTGCAGACTCTTTCCGTGCAAGCCAGAGCCTGAGGAATAGAACGGATAAGATTCTCCTCTGCCGGAGACATCCCTTTACTGACCAAAGCAGAGTAGCCGCCCAAAAAGTTTACACCAACTTCCTTTGCCACTTGATCCAATGTCTTTGCAATTTTGACAAAATCCTCAGGAGATTTGCACGCACTGCCGCCTACAAGGGCAATAGGTGTTACAGAAATTCTCTTATTTACAATCGGAATGCCATATTCCTGAGAAATATTCTCACCTGTCTGTACCAGATTGCCGGCAAGTCTTTTGATTTTATTGTAAATATTATTATTTAAGGTCTCAAGATCATCACTAATACAATCCAGAAGACTGATTCCTAACGTAATCGTTCTTACATCCAGATTGTAATTTTCAATCATTTTATTGGTCTCTATAACTTCAAATTTATTAATCATTTAATCCTCCAAAATATCCCTTGTTTTCCCACATATGCTATATTCTGTGCATACTGTTAAAAATATCTTCATGCTGCATCTTGATGGTAACGCCAATCTTTTCTCCAATAGCATCAAGATCTTTTTGAAGTTCATGTACCGGCTTTGAAGCATTATTGCAATCAACAATCATCATCATATTAAAATACTCCTGAACAATTGTCTGTGAGATATCCAGAATATTTACATTGTTATCTGCAAGATATGTACACACTCCCGCAATAATTCCCACTGTGTCTTTTCCTACAACTGTAATAATTGTTTTCTTCATAAATTCCTCCTAAAATTCAATTATATATAAATATCTTTATAAACATATTGGAAATATATTATATCCTTTATAAAATTATTTTTAAAACTCTATAAGACATGAAGGTCCGACCC
>JAUUNJ010000331.1 GCA_030844625.1 Roseburia sp.
CTTTAATACAGAAAAATCCCCGGCAAAAAGCCGAGGACTTTGTCTACAGTCTGAGGCAAAGAAGTAAAAAACTTCTTTGCCTTTTTTAGTATTATACTAAAATTTCTTTTCTTGTCAAGTCTCTTAAGCTGTTGTTGCTCCCCCATCCACATAAATAATCTGTCCTGTTATATGGTCTGCATACTTTGAACATAAGAATACCATCATGTATCCAATATCTTCATGGGTCTGTGCCCCTCTTGCAAGTGGAATATATGTCTTTATATATTCATTCCATACTTCTTTCCTATTTTTTCCTTCTTTCTCCGCCGTATCTAAAATATCCTCCCACATTTTTGTCAACACAATTCCCGGTCCAACTGCATTCACATTAATGTTATAATCTGCACCCGCAAACGCTGCCGACTGTGTAATATAATTCACCGCCGCTTTGGTCATACCATAATGTCCAAAACCTAATCCATGTGGCAAATCACGTCTCCCCGCAAAGGATGTCGTTGTAACAATCTTTCCATGATTATATTTTTTCATTCTCCGTAGTGCACACTGTAATCCGTTATTAACGCCAACTTGATTTGTCATAATAACACGCATCATTTCTTCCTGCGAGCAGTCTACAAATGGTGTCACACAATCAATACCTGCATTATTAATTACAATGTCCAATTTTCCCGTTTCCTTTTCTGCCTGTGCTAATACTGCATCCACTTGATTAATATCACTCACATCGCACGAAATCGCTACCGCCTTATTACCCGCATCCACTATTTCAGTCATTACTCTAACGCAATTAGCCTCTGTCCGGCTTGCAAGATACACAATTGCACCTGCTTGCGCAAGCTGCTTGGAAACAGTTTCTCCAATTCCTTTTCCTGCGCCAAAGACAACCGCCGTCTGCCCCGTTAAATCAATATCCATAATTCCCATCACTGTTTCCTCCAATCTATATATTTAACTTCTTTTCCTGCAACTCAAATAACATCCCTTCAGGATCCATAAAATAAACCCAATAACACGTCACCCCATCACCTAGCAATGCTTCCTGTGGTTCCATAAATGGTTTAACCCCATGTTTATCCAACTCCTGGACCCATTCTTGAATACTATCCACGTATAAGCACAAATGTAGTTTACCTGCACATGCTGCAGTTGGCGGAATCGGTGTCGGAACAGGATCCGTAATCTCTATGAACTCAAGCATGACTCCATCCGGTGTTTCCATGAAGGCTTCTCTATGGCAATGTGTTACATTATCTCCAACAATCCCCATTGCCTTACCTTCATTAACATCATGAAATTCCTCACTCGGACCACTTAACAGCTTCAAACCCAGTATCCCATGATAAAAATTAATTATTGTGTTTAAATCTTTTACTATAAATCCCAAATGACTCGTTGATAATACTTTCATGTTGCCACCTCCTTGTTTTTCTTAATTGTAATATTGTTTTTTGGGGACATCTAGGATAAAAAGGAACTCGTTTTATATATGTTCACTTTATACAAAAAAGACAATGATATCCATTCCGGCTTCCACACAAAGCTTTCGATTTCTCGTCATGGTGTTAGCCGTCATTTCTGCGGACGGGAAAAAGAGCTGGATTCTACATGCAGAAATGTTGTGAAGTCCAGTTCTTTTATTACAGAGAAATGATTTTACTTGACAAAAAAATGAAAGCGGAGTATATTATTAAAGTTCAAAAACGAACAGTTCAAAATGAAAGAAGGTGTATTTGTGATAAATTATTTTGCACATTGTGTTGATGTCGAAGAAGTGTATAAAAATATGATATCTCCAGTCTATGAAAAATACAAATTGACCTATATGGAGTTTACAGTTCTTATGTTTTTAGCAAATAATCCCCAGTATAATACAGCTACTCAAATTGTTAGATATCGTCATCTTGCAAAGTCCCATGTATCTATTTCCATTCGTTCCTTGCAGGAACGAGGATTGATTTTAGGGGAACATAAGGGAGGAAATCACAGAACCATTCACTTAAGTGTGTCGGATAAAGCAAGGGACATAATTGCAGTCGGGCGTGCGGCACAGAACAAATTTTGTGAAATAGTATTTGCGGGATTTTCAAAGGAAGAAATGGAAAAGCTGCAACAGTTTACAGAGCAGGTAAACAGAAATATCAAAGAATATACGAACAGTTAGGAGAGATTTACAGTGGAAAAGAACAAGGATTTTTTAGGTACGCAGCCCGTTGGAAAACTGCTTTTTAAGTTGGCAATTCCTACGGTAATAGCACAGTTGATCAATATGTTGTATAACATTGTTGATAGGATCTTTATCGGTCATATACCGGATGCAGGCAGTCTTGCTCTGACGGGTGTCGGTGTGACCATGCCTATTATTATGATTGTGTCGGCATTTGCAGGACTTGTAAGTTCAGGAGGTGCTCCTCGTGCTTCTATTTCGATGGGAAAAGGCGATATGGACAGTGCAGAGCAAACGCTTGGTGGATGTTTTCTTTTACAGGTAATTGTTTCAATCGTTCTGACAGTGGTACTTTTACTGTTTGGAGAAAATTTGCTGTTAGCTTTTGGAGCCAGTGAGAACACCATTTCGTATGCTGCTTCATATTTGAATATTTATGCTTTTGGAACGTTATTTGTGCAGTTGACCTTGGGCATGAATGCATTTGTAACTGCTGAAGGGTTTACAAAGATATCCATGGTATCCGTTGCTATCGGAGCAATTCTAAACATTGTGCTTGATCCGATTATGATTTTTGGATTAAATATGGGTGTTCGTGGTGCTGCTTTGGCAACTGTTATTTCGCAGGCAGTTTCATGTATCGTCGTTGTGGCATTTTTGTGCAGTAAGAAATCAATACTTAGACTGAAACGTAAGAATCTGAATATTAAGCCAAAAGTTGTGTTCCCATGCATAGCACTTGGAACCGCAGCATTTATTATGCAGGCGAGCGAAAGCGTTATATCTGTATGCTTTAATTCTTCTTTACTGAAATATGGCGGAGATATTGCGGTAGGTGCAATGACGATTCTTACCAGTGTCATGCAGTTTGCAATGCTTCCTTTACAGGGAATTGCACAGGGAGCGCAGCCAATTACAAGCTATAATTATGGAGCAAACAATACGGAACGTGTAAAAAAGACTTTTCGTGTTTTATTAACAGTAAACCTGATTTATTCTGTCACACTTTGGCTGGCAGTAATGCTTATGCCACAATTCTTTGTGAGCATTTTTACTCCGGAGACAGCGATGATCGAGTTCGCATCAAAAGTTCTGCGTGTCTATATGGCAGTCATGTTTTTATTTGGTATTCAGATTGCATGCCAGATGACCTTTACAGCTCTTGGCAATGCGACAAGTTCTATCATTGTGGCAGTTACAAGAAAATTTATTCTGCTGTTACCATTAATTTATATTATGCCACATATGGTTTCAAACAAAACCATGGGTGTTTACCTTGCAGAGCCGGTAGCAGATTTCATAGCCGTAACCTTTACTGCAATTTTGTTTTATTTCCAGTTTAGGAAAGCAATGAGAAAGGTCGAATCGCAGTCTGTATAGCCGTTAAGGGACACTTTGTAATTATATAATGGTTGGAATGCTTCCTTACATAATTGAAATGATTGAACTGCTTGGGTAGATGGGCAATCCACGCCTAATACATTTCTGCCATTCATATATATCGGAAATTTAAACCGGA
>JAUUNJ010000332.1 GCA_030844625.1 Roseburia sp.
AGTGGACTTATTGTAAATCGGAAGAAGAATTAAAGGAGACTGTGAAAGCGATTGGAGGACAGAGATAAGTAAAAGGAAAGGGCGTTATATACGCCCTTTTTTCTTTGACAACATATTGACCATTCGTTTAATCGTATCAATTTTCCTGATTTCTTCAGGAGTCATATCGGTCTTTAAAACATTTAAAATAGCATCAGTTTCGGCATCGGTGAAATTAATACCATTTTTTGAAGCTTTGTTGGACTCCTGAATAAAGTATGTAAGCATTTGTTTGGGCTCCATACCATTTGAACTGTCCAGTATTTTGGTCAGAATCTCCATTTTTTCACTTGAAACACCTGAGAGAACAGGGTCATCCATCCATTTGTTATTAATCATTTTACCTCCTTTTATTACAATTTGATTCATTACATACCAAACATATTCATGTAACTTCCCATAAAATCCTGTTTGGCATCATCATCCATATTCATCATTTCCATCATTGTCATAATGGTATCAATGGTCTCTCTTTCGTCATCGCTGAGGAAATCTTTAATATCCTCAAACATGCTTTCCATCCCAATATTTTCCTTATGCTTGTCAGCATTCATGGCAGCAACAGCAACATTTGAATTGATCCGGGCAGCATTCTGCAATTCTTTAAATTTTATATACATACCAAGATAATTTCCGATTCTGTTGTCGATGTAAGGAATTACAGCCTTGGCTAACTGCATATTCTTGTTTGTAACCATGGAATCGAATTTTGTTTGCTTTAACTGTTCATTTTCCATAAGGCTGTAATCCCCCATCAACTAGAAATCATACTTTTGGCTGCTTATTAAACTTATGCAAATTCATAAACTTAAATGCTTATGATGACAAGTAAAATGAATAAGTTCACATTACTTACTTCATACTCTTTAAGAATACCGGTTAACAAACACTGAAAATCGTATTCGTATAGATTGTCGTCATCAATTAGCAGCCGCAACCGCAACTGTTATTACCAAAGATGCCATTATTGCCGTTTCCACAGCAGCTGAGAAGTAAAATAATCCAGATTATGCTACAGCAGTCATTTCCGCCACCGAAGCCGCATCCGTTATTGTTACCACAGCCACAGCCGCCACAGAATAAGAGAATAAGGATAAGGAATAAACAGTTATTGTTTCCTCCTTCACAACCGCATCCACAGTTTGTTGCTGCTAAATCACTCATGATAATTCTCCCTAAATTTTGATTACACTAAATAATATGTGGCAAAGCCTGTCTTGTTTACAAATTGTTTTAAACTGAAATAAAAATTGTCATATATTATTGTATAAACGTATGAATACAAGGAATTGCATAATGAGAAAAGTAAGACAGATGCTTGGAATTAATAATTTGCACCAAAGAGGAATCATGGGTCAGGGAGTAACTGTGGCAGTTTTGGATTCTGGAATTTCAGAACATCCGGATTTTGATGATAGGATTATTGGTTTTAAGGATTTTGTAAATAATAAAAATAAAAATTATGATGATGAAGGTCATGGAACCCATGTGGCAGGGATTATTGCAGGGAACGGAGTTTTATCCGGAGGAATGTTTAGAGGGGTAGCGCCCCGTTCCAATATAGTATCTATAAAAGTTCTGGATCATAAGGGAATAGGAAAAGAGGATCATGTAATAGATGGAATATGGTGGATTATAGATAATGGCAGATATATGGACATTAAAGTTGTAAATATTTCTTTTGGTACTTTTGGACATGAAGGAGAACAGAATAAAAGGCTGGTGGAAGCTGTTGAACTTTTATGGGATATGGGATATGTGGTTGTTGCTGCGGCAGGAAATAACGGACCGGGAATTAATACTATCTCCACACCGGGAGACAGCAAAAAAGTAATTACCGTAGGTGCATTGAATGATAACATAAAGATGATTGTCAATGGTAAGATTACAATGAATTACTCGGGGAGAGGTCCTACCTCTGAATGCATACAAAAGCCGGATGTTGTGGCACCTGCCAATATGATCTATAGTTGCTGCAGTTTATGGAAAAAAAATTATGCATACGTTACAAAAAGCGGAACATCTATGGCAACTCCCATAGTTTCGGGCACGTTGTGCCTTTTACTGTCGCAATATCCTGAACTTTCCAATGTGGAATGTAAAAAAATAATAAAGAATACTGCAATTGATATGAAAATGGATAAAAACAGACAGGGATGGGGCAGAATAAACCCGGAAAAAATGCTTTATTTTAAAAGGAATTAAAAAAAAAGAAACGATTTTATTTACTTTAGGTCAACATTTGGTTATAATCTATTAGAGTGCTTTTAAGGAGGAAACAAAAATGGAAAAGATTAAGATGACTACTCCACTTGTTGAGATGGATGGAGATGAAATGACAAGAATTCTTTGGAAATTGATTAAAGATGAATTGTTATTACCATTCGTTGATTTAAAGACAGAATATTATGATTTGGGGTTAGATTACAGAAACCAGACAGACGATCAGGTAACATTTGATTCGGCAGAGGCTACAAAAAAATATGGTGTTGCAGTTAAATGCGCAACAATTACGCCGAATGCAGCAAGAATGCCTGAATATAATTTAAAGGAAATGTGGAAGAGCCCTAACGGAACAATCAGAGCCATTCTTGATGGTACCGTATTTAGAGCACCAATTATTGTAAAAGGAATCGAGCCTTATGTTCAGAATTGGACAAAACCTATTACAATTGCAAGACATGCATATGGTGATGTATATAAAGGAACAGAAATGAAGATTCCGGCAGCCGGTAAAGCAGAACTTGTTTATACCAATGAAGCGGGAGAAGAGACAAGAGAACTGATTCATGAATTTGACGGACCGGGAATTATTCAGGGGATGCATAATCTGAATGGTTCCATTGAAAGTTTTGCAAGAAGCTGTTTCAATTATGCGTTGGATACAAAACAGGATTTATGGTTTGCTACAAAGGATACAATTTCTAAAAAATATGACCATACATTTAAAGACATTTTTGCAGAAATCTTTGAAGCAGAATATAAAGATAAATTTGATGCTGCAGGTATAGAATATTTCTATACATTAATCGATGATGCAGTAGCCAGAGTAATGCGTTCAGAAGGCGGATATATCTGGGCTTGTAAGAACTATGACGGTGACGTTATGTCAGACATGGTTGCAACAGCTTTTGGTTCATTATCAATGATGACATCTGTACTTGCTTCACCGAATGGCTATTATGAATATGAAGCAGCACACGGTACAGTACAGAGACATTATTACAAATATTTAAAGGGAGAGGAAACATCAACAAACCCGATTGCTACAATTTTTGCATGGACAGGAGCACTGAGAAAACGTGGTGAACTTGACAATCTTCCTGAACTCATGTCATTTGCTGACAAGCTTGAAAAGGCTTGTATTGATACAATTGAAAACGGCGAGATGACAGGTGATTTATATCTTATTTCAACACTTGAAAATAAGAAAAAACTGAATACAGAAGATTTTATCAAGGCTATTAGAAATACTCTTGAGGGTCTTATGTAGTAATATAACAACAGGGCATCTATGCTCACATATTAAAAAATAGAGGAGAAGGAGATTAAGATGAAAAGAACAATCAAAACACTTGTTTCAGCAGTGGCAGTAACTGTTATGATGCTTGCAATGACAGTTATC
>JAUUNJ010000333.1 GCA_030844625.1 Roseburia sp.
ACATCTGACCGTGAAGACACTCTTTAATAATTCTGTGTATCTGTAAGTCAGGATATCTTCTGATCGGCGATGTGAAATGGCTGTAGTACTTTGCCGCCAGTCCAAAATGTCCATTGCAGTCAGGGGTATACTCAGCCCTCTTCATGGAGCGTAAAGTAATTCTGCTGATTAATGATTCCTCTGGTGTTCCTTCTATTCTCTTGAGCAGTTTCTGAATTTCTTTCGGATGAACCTGATCTCCTGTCAATTTTACGGAATAACCAAAGTTTGTAATAAATGCAGTAAGCTGAGACATTTTTTCAGAATCCGGTTTTTCATGGTTTCTGTATACAAACGGAATCTGCTGCCAGTAAAAATCCTCTGCAATGGTTTCATTTGCTGCCAACATAAAGTCTTCAATCAGCTTCGTTGCCGCATTTCTGTCATACGGTTCAATGGAAATTGGTCTTCCTGACTGGTTTAATTGAATTTTACACTCTGGAAACTCAAAGTCAATGGCTCCTCTGTTGTATCTTCTCTGTCTCAATTTTTCAGACAACTCTTCCATCAGTTGAAACATTGGAACTAACTCACGGTATTGATTTATTGTATCCGGATTTTCATCCACAATAATTTCCTTAACTGCCGTATATGTCATTCGTCTATTTACATTAATAAGAGTCTCAGCAATTTCATGGTCAATAATCTCACCCTTTTCATTTATTTTCATAATACAGCTAAGAGCAAGCCTGTCCACATCATGATTTAAAGAACAGATACCGTTGGACAATTTATGCGGCAGCATTGGAATCACCCTGTCCACAAGGTAGACACTTGTACCTCTTTTTACTGCCTCCTTATCTAACGGAGAATTCTCTGTAACATAATGGGAGACATCGGCAATGTGAACCCCTAATGTATAAATACCATTTTCTTTAGTCAGTGTAATGGCATCATCTAAATCCTTGGCATCCTCACCGTCAATAGTTACCGTCTGCCAGTCTCTTATGTCTTTTCGATTAGTTTTATCCTCTTCTGATACCTCTTCCGGTATGCTTTCCACCTGTTTCATCACTTCTTGCGGAAATTCTGTTGGAATATCATAATTTTTCACAATGGAAATAATATCTACTCCGGGATCATTCACATGTCCAATTATCTCCGTAATCACACCTTCCGGCTTTCGTCCGTTGGTTCCATAGTCAGTCAGTTTTACTACTACCTTGTGACCGTCCACAGCCCCCATAGTATCCTTACCTGCCACATAAATATCATTGGCGATTTTTTGATTGTCCGGCAGCACATATCCAAAATTTTTACTCTTTTGGAACAGCCCCACTACCTCTCTGATTTCATGGGACAGTATCTTAATGACTTTTCCTTCTTTTCTCTTTCCTGTCTGTATGGGAGAAGCAGAAATTATGACCATATCATGATGAAAAGCACCATTGACACCGGATGCCGGAATAAAATAATCCTCTTCCTCATCTTCTACCTCAACAAATCCAAATCCCCTCTCATTACTGATAAAAAGTCCCTGAACAAACTGTTCCTTTGGAATACTGTATTTTCCCCTTTTTGATAAAACAATCTTACCCTCATTTACAAGTTCTGACAAAACAATGTCTAATAGTTTTCTATCTTCTTTTTTCACATTTAATATGATGGCAAGTTCCTTAAATTTCATAGGAACATAAGTCTTGTCATTCATTAATTCCAAAATAATTTTCTTTTTTTCTTCTATCATATCCATAATAATTCCTCATTAAGTCTTTCCTTCTATATTCTATCAATAATTTCCCATATGTGAAAGTATTTCTATATAACTCCATCCATTTTTTTACAAAGAAAAAAGGTGTAGAAACCTACACCTTAATGCGAACTAATTCCAAATGTTGTTATGATTTAAAAAGTATGTCACCGACACCCTTATTTACATCTGTTAGAATTAATATCCCACGATATCCATATTGAGCACAATTGAGATAACAAAGAATAAAACAACCATAATCTTTGTTGCTTTTTCTAACTTACCTTCCATTGAACGACCTTTATTCTTGCCCCAATATGTCTCAGCAGCACCGCTGATTGTTCCACCAAGTCCTGCCTGTTTTCCTTCCTGAAGTAAGATTACTACTGTTATTGCTAAGCATATTAAAATAAAAACTGCTGTTAATACTCTTAATAATGTCACGAGTCTACACCTCCTATTTGCATTCGAACAAAGACAAGTTTACCATATTAAGAATACAAAATCAAGAATAAATTACCATTGTTTACAATTTTCTTTCAATTCAGTTATAATCTTTCCTCAATTCGTAAAAGCTGATTATACTTTGCAGTTCTTTCACTTCGGCACGGTGCCCCTGTCTTAATATATCCGGTATTAAGCCCTACTGCCAAATCAGCGATTGTAGTATCTTCCGTCTCACCGGACCTGTGAGACATAATTGCTATATATCCCTTGTTTTGTGCCATTTGAACCGCCTTAATTGTCTCCGTTACTGTTCCGATCTGATTTGGTTTAATTAAAATTGCGTTAGCACAATTTTCTTCCAGACCTTTTTTCAGTCTTTTCACATTTGTGACAAATAAATCGTCTCCCACCAGACGAATTTTATTTCCCAAAACCTGTGTGATTTTCTGCCAGCCTTCCCAGTCTTCTTCATCCAGTGGATCTTCAATCGAAAATATCGGATATTTTTCTGCTAATTCTGACCACATTTCTATCAATTGTTCTGTGGATAATGTTCTTTCTTTCTTAGGCATTCTGTATGTGCCTTTTTTGTCTGTTTTCCACTCTGATGCTGCCACGTCTAATGAAATCTTAAAGTCTTTACCCGGTTCATATCCTGCATTTTTTACGGCATCTACAATAATATCAAGAGCCTCATCTTCCCCTGCCAAATCCGGTGCAAATCCACCTTCATCACCTACTGCAACGGATAATTTCTTCTCTTTCAGGATTTTTTTTAAGCTTTCATAAACCTCTGCACACCAACGAAGTCCTTCTCTGAAACAGCATGCACCTACAGGTAGTATCATGAATTCCTGTACATCTATATTATTAGATGCATGGGCTCCGCCATTTAAAATATTCATCATTGGAATCGGCATTTTTTCAGCGCAGATTCCCCCCATATATTTATATTCCGGAATATTTAATGCCTTGGCACATGCCTTCATATTTGCCATGGATACGGCAAGCAGCGCATTGGCACCAAGTCTTTCCTTATTATCTGTCTTGTCCAGCTGAATCATTATCTCGTCTACTTTTTTCTGATTCAACCCATTGATTCCCTCTAATGCCGGATATATTTCTTCATTAATATTTTTTACAGCATTCTGTACACCTTTTCCATTATATCTGCCATCCTTATCTCTAAGCTCCACTGCCTCAAATTGTCCTGTGGATGCACCCGATGGAACATCTGCCACTCCTGTGAACAGTTCTCCTGTCTTTCCATCAACCTTTACGGTAACCTCCGCTTCAACCGTTGGATTTCCTCTGGAATCAAGAATTTCTCGCCCTCTTACGTCTACTATTTTTAAATATTTATACATATTAATGCGTTACGAAGAAACAAGTACCGGGTGTGCGTGAGGTTGCATGCATCTGTTTGACGCTGCCAACGACCGGAGCGGAGCAAAGAAACTTGGTCGAAAAC
>JAUUNJ010000334.1 GCA_030844625.1 Roseburia sp.
GGGGCAGGTATATATTTCTCACAGAAGGACAGTGGTCAGAAGAAAATTAGTGAAAGCACAGAAAAAAAAATCAGTGAAAGCACAGAAAAAAAAATCGATTCTCTGGAAAAGATAATTGAGGCATATTATTTGGATGAGGTAGATGAAACCAAGTTAGAGGATGGCGTTTATAAAGGGCTTTTATCTGGTCTTGAAGATCCGTATTCCGTTTATTATACGGCAGAAGAGTACAAAGCACTGATGGAGGATACATCCGGTAAGTATTACGGGATAGGAGCTCTTGTGTCTCAGAGTGCAGATACAGGTGTGATTACAGCCATAAAAGTATTTGAAGATGCTCCAGCCGATCAGGCGGGCATGGAAAATGGCGATATTATCTATAAGGTTGAAGGTGCAGAAGTTACCGGAGAAGATTTAAATAATGTAGTTTCCAAAATGAAAGGAGATAAAGGCACAGAGGTTAACATAACTGTTTACAGATCTTCTCAGAAAAAATACATTGATCTGAAAATTATAAGAGATGAAGTGAATGTACCGACCATATCTTATAAGATGCTGGATAAAAAACAGAAGATTGGTTACATTCAGATAACCCAGTTTGAGGAAGTTACTTATGAACAGTTTACTGAGGCGATAAATGCATTAAAGAAACAGGGAATGAAAGCTGTTATATTTGATGTGCGTGATAACCCGGGTGGTCTGTATAATATAGTTTGTAAAATGCTTGATGATTTACTTCCGGAGGGAACAATCGTTTATACAAAGGATAAGTATGATAAAGAAGAGAAGCAGACATCGGATGCGGACTGCTTAGACATTCCGATGGTAGTGCTTCAGAATGAAAACAGTGCCAGTGCTTCAGAAATTTTTGCCGGTGCTATTCAGGATTTTAAGGCGGGAACAATTGTGGGAACCCAGTCTTTTGGAAAAGGTATTGTACAGACGATACTTTCGTTAAATGACGGCTCCGCAGTGAAACTTACCATAGAAAAATATTACACGCCAAGTGGTAAAAATATTCATGGTACAGGCATTACACCTGATGTGAAAGTGGAAGCAGATGCACAGGCAAAGGATGATGTGCAGCTATTGAAAGCTCAGGAAACAATAAAGGAATTGATGAAAAAATGAAATTATTGACTTTGATTTTAAAACAAACGGAATTGATTAGTGAGTTAAATGAGGAATTGAAAAAGATAGGGATTCACCATGGAACAATAATAGATGCAAAAAGCATGACCAATGGGCTGAGGGCATGGTCCGATGATTCTATTATTATAGGCGGCGTTCTTCGAAGAGCAAAAAATTTTGAGTATAATGAAGAATGTAAGATTCTTATGTTTATACTGAAAGAAGAGCAGCTGGGACCAGCAGAGAAGGTAATTGAGGACGTAATTGGAGACATTAGCAAGCCGGGAACCGGAGTGATGTTTACAGTACCGATTGATTTTGCAGAGGGACTTGGAGACTAAAATGGATGCCAAATATTTACTTTTGATTTATTTGACAGTTGGGCTTTTTCTGTGCCTGATTGCAGGAAAGATAGTGAAACAGTTTAAGCTTCCAAATGTTACAGGATACATATTGATGGGACTGATGGCAGGTATGGTGCTGGGAACAGGTCAGATGGAGCATTTTTTCGGTCAGGATGTTGCTGCGGAAATGGTTACTAAGTTTGATGTAATAAAAGATCTTGCCACAGGTTTTATTGCTTTTTCCATTGGAACGGAATTTGAGTTTAAGTACATAAAGAAGTTAGGCAAAGCACCGGTTGTGATTGCCTGTCTTGAGTCCTTGGGGGCAGTAGTGTTTGTTGCGCTGGGAATTTTTCTTGCTACGGGGAATATACAACTGGCACTTATTATGGGCGCTATTGCAGCAGCAACAGATCCGGCTGCTACAATTCTGGTGGCAAGACAATATAAAGCAAACGGTCCGGTTACAAGAACGCTGATTCCTGTAGTGGCAATAGATGATGCCACAGCATTAATGTCATACGGCATATGTGTGGCTCTCGCCCGAACTTTGACAGGAAATGTATCAGTTATGACATTTTTGGAACCGGTTAAAGAAATTTTTGGTTCCTTATTATTTGGTATTGCCTTAGGTTTTATATTTACAATCTTAATAAAGTTCTATACAGGACGTGGCAATCGTCTGGCAATTACAATAGCAATGGTATCTTTCTGTGTCAGCATTTCTCATTTGGAGATACTTAGTTTTTCACCGCTTCTTGCCTGCATGGCGATGAGCATAACAGTCGTAAATATTTCTCATAACTGGGAGCCCGTGTTTGAGCAGATGGACCGCATGACACCACCGATATTCATGCTGTTTTTCTTTGTGACAGGAGCGGGTATGGACATTTCCATTCTTCCAAAGGTTGGTGTAATTGGTATGGTTTACATAATTGTAAGAGTGATTGGAAAACTGGCAGGTGCAGCTCTGGGAGGAAGATTGTCCCATGCAGATAAGAATGTTCAGAAGTATCTGGGTATCGGGTTGATTCCACAGGCAGGTGTAGCGATTGGTCTTGCCATGATGTGTGGTACGGTAGTTCCGGAATATGCCAATGAAATAACGGCGGTTGTAGTTTGCGGAACGATTATTTATGAACTAATCGGTCCGATTTTGACAAAGATGATGTTGGTTAAGATTGGGGAAATCAAACCGGATGTAAGATGAATATGATGAGACGGCAGCTTTGGCTGCCGTTTTTAGGGGAAAAGAGAAAGGAACAGAGGATGAAATATAGAACTTTAAAAAAGAGAAAACATAATAAAAAGGGTTGTTGGTGGAAAAAATTTTTATTTTTGTTTATTCTTGCTGCAGTCATTGTGGCGGGCAAATGGGGAATCGGTGTTCTTGGGGGAAAACTTAAGGTTGAACGCCTTGGAAAGGCTCAGATCCCTGAATGGATAGATTCGCAGATTATAGATGTGGATGGAGTGTCACGAAATGGAGTGCATTTAGAGGGAATTAAAGATATTGTAATTCATTATGTTGGAAATCCCGGGAGCACAGCGCAGCAAAATCATGATTTTTATTGCAGTTCATCTTCTCAGGTCAGTTCCCATTTTGTTGTTGGATTAAAGGGGGAAATAATTCAGTGTATTCCGTTGAACGAAATGTCTGCGGCAAGTAATTGGAGAAATGGGGATACAATTTCGGTTGAGGTCTGTCACCCGGACGATACGGGGAAGTTCAATGATAAGACATACAAATCTCTCATAAAACTGACAACATGGCTTTTAGAAAACTGTAATTTAAGCGAAGAGCATATAATCAGGCATTATGATGTTACAGGAAAGGAATGCCCCCGTTATTTTGTACAGCATGAAGAGGCATGGGAGAAATTTAAAGAAGATGTGAGAAGTTATGGGGAAAAATAATGCACGCAGATTATCTGATGTAATTACAGGCTTATAATATATTTTAATAAAATCAGCAGCGACAAATATCTTTGAAAAGAAAAGACAATAAGATAAAGGAATTATCAGACAGCCGACAGGCTGTCTTTGTATATACTGAAAAATTTTTGTGTTAATAAAAAGGATAATAACAGGCTAAAGAGGAATAGGCTAAAGGATATAATTTACAAAAAATAGAACAAACGTTCTAATTATCTATA
>JAUUNJ010000335.1 GCA_030844625.1 Roseburia sp.
TTTTCGATGGTGAAAAACCAGTCGGTCAAGAGTGGGAAGTTGATGACAAACCAGATCCACAGACAGAGTACGGTCGTACAAAACGTATGGGTGAAGAGTTAGTTGAAAAACATGTTTCAAGCTACTACATTATCCGTACAGCTTGGGTGTTCGGTAACTATGGTAAGAACTTTGTCTTCACCATGCAAAATCTTGCCAAGACTCATAAGACACTTACAGTTGTTAATGACCAACATGGTCGTCCAACTTGGACACGTACTTTGGCAGAATTTATGACTTATTTGGCTGAAAACCGTAAGGAATATGGTTACTATCACTTGTCAAATGATGCAGCAGAAGATACAACTTGGTATGACTTTGCGGTTGAAATCCTTAAAGATACTGATGTTGAAGTGAAACCTGTTGATTCAAGCCAATTCCCAGCTAAAGCTAAACGTCCACTTAACTCAACAATGAGTTTGGCTAAGGCTAAGGCTACAGGGTTTGTCATCCCAACATGGCAAGATGCTTTGAAAGAGTTTTACAAACAAGAAGTGAAATAAGAATACTTAATGAGCTTTTTAAGTTAAAAGAGAGAACGTGTGTCATGCTGTTCTCTCTTTTTTCATTGAGAATATGATATAATTAATGGAATATAGTTATCGAAAGAGAGTGAAATAATTGAAAAAAGTAACTGCCCAAAAGGTATTTTTCTGGAATATTTTAGGAAGTATGTCTTCAGCTGCTGTTTCAGTTATACTTCTTTTTATTGTTACACGTGCTTTAAATAGTGCTTCAGCGGATACCTATAGTTTTGCCTATGCGATTGCGAATCTCTTTGTTATTGTAGCAAGTTTTCAAGTTAGAGATTTCCAAGCAACAGATATAAGAGAGAAGTATTCTTTTGATACTTATTTCGTAACAAGGATTATTTCAAACGTTGCAATGGTTCTTCTTTTAGTGACGTATTTAATTTTTAATACTAATACTCACTCAAATATAGGGATAATTTTTTGGGTATCTTTTTTCCGTGTTAGTGAAGCTTTATCGGATGTTTTTCAAGGATTATTTCAACAGAAGGAACGTTTGGATATTGCCGGGAAATCACTGTTTTTGAGAAATACTATTTCAACAATTGTATTTGCTTTAACTCTAGTCATCTCAAAAAATCTATTGTGGTCCGTGATTTCACAAACTATTAGTTCATTTGTTTTTATTGCTCTATTCGATTACCCTCATTCAAAGTTCTTCCATCGCTTAAATCTTATGAGTGTTAAGCCGAGTAATATTATCAATGTATTGAAAGATTGCTTACCTTTATTTATTAATGCTTTTTTGTTGGTCTCAATTTATAATCAGCCTAAGTATGCTTTGAATGATATTTTTAATCAAGGTTTGATTGGAAATGGTGTTCAGCGAGATTTTAGTATTTTATTTACACCAATTTTTGCAATGAATCTTATGATTGTATTTCTTAGACCGATGATTACGCAACTTGCAGTCTTTTTAGAAGAAAAGAAGATTTCTCATTTTGTCACTTACAAGAATAATCTCTTCAAGATTTTATTTGGAACTTGTACATTAATATTTCTAATTGGTGCTTTTATAGCCATTCCAGCTTTGGATATTGTATATGGGACTAACCTTAAACAGTATCAGACTAGTTTTGTTGTTTTGTTGCTTGGAGGAATTGCAAGTACTTTTTCAACTGTATGTGATAATATTTTGACAATATTTAGGAAACAACATTTTTTAGTTATTTCCTTTATTGTAGGCTATATTGTGTCAATCTTAACTGCCAAGCCTCTAGTGTCGAAATTTGAAATTTTTGGAGCCTCATTATCATTTCTTTGTGCGATGATAGCATGGCTACTTGCTTCTCTAGTAATTTATTTTGTAACAAATCCATATACAATCTTTAGAAGGAAAAAATAATTGACATGAAATTTTCTATCATTATTCCAGCATATAATGTGGCAGATTATTTAGAAAACTGTGTAGAGAGTATTCTTAAACAAACATATGATAATTATGAAGTCATAATTGTAAATGATGGTTCAACAGATGAGACAGGTAAAATAGCTGATGATTTGTCATTACAATTTAAACAAATTAATGTAATTCACCAATCTAATGGAGGTGCTTCAAAAGCTCGTAATACAGGGATGAAAGAAGTTGTTGGTGATTATATTTTATTTTTAGATGGTGATGATTTTTGGAGTGATATCTACTTTTTAGATCAGGTTGCTAGTGAACTAAATAAGCAACTAGTAGATGTTGTTATTTTTGGTTATAGTTATTACTATGATAATGAAATTAAAGAGATTCCAGTTTCTCGTTTAAACGACTTAATCGAAGCTACTAATTTTGGATTATTCAATGGTCCTAATTGGAATAAATGTATTTCTAAGGAATTAATTAATAAAGAGTTAAGTTTTCCTGAAGATTTAGTCTCTGAAGATAGTTTGTACTGTTCATCAATAATGAAGATGATGGAAAGTTTTTCTGTAATTAATAGCACTCAGTATATGTATCGTCAGAACAGAGTTGGAAGTTTAACAAATGTAGTGAAAGAAAGAAATGTATTAGATACTCTTAAGGGAATTAGTAGAGGTTTATCTGATGAAAAGTCATTATCTGAAGTTAAACGTAAAGCCCTAAACACCTATTTTACAATTTCTTATATTTCAATTCTTCCTTACGCTAGGCCATATTTATTTAACCAAGAAATACGTGATTTGTTAATTCAATATAAGTATTTGTTGAGAAATTCAAGTCATATAAACAACAAATCATTTAAAATGACAGGTATCTTTGCTTCGATTTTGGGAATTAATATCTCAACAAGGTTATTTTCTCACCTTCTGAAATTTTATAAAAAATAATAGATAGAAAGTATAATATGTCTAATCCAACCGTTTCAGTCGTAATTCCTGTATATAACGCACAAGAGGGAATTAAACAATGCCTGGATTCTCTTCTAAATCAATCATTTACAGATTTTGAGATTATTCTGTTAAATGATGGCTCTACAGATAATAGTTTAGAAGTTATTAAAAAGTATGCAGCTGATAATGATTTTATCCGAGTAATTGATAAAGAAAACGAGGGAGTTGCTAAAACCAGAAATAAGGGTATACAACTTGCTAATGGAAAGTACATTGTATTTATCGATAATGACGATTTTGTTGATTCAGATTATTTAGAGCGTTTTTATAATGAAATAGATCAAGAACAACTAGATATTGTTCTTGGTGGTTATAAGCGTGTTAATCAGGAAATAAAGACGCTTTTTAAACAAGATTTAACACAATCTGAATGGTCTAAGTATATAGTCGTTGCACCTTGGGCACGTATTTATCGAACTTCGTTTTTAACAGATAATAATATTCAGTTCTTTGATTATCCAATAGGTGAAGATGTTATCTTCACTTTGACTGCTTACAATCTAACAGAAAGAATTAAAATAATTGATTATAATGGCTATAATTGGTTTTTTAATGAGAAGAGTATATCAAACACATCTCAAAGAGGGTTTAATCCGAATATAGATATTGTGTATTTCTTGAGTCACTTGCTTCAAGTTGCTGGTGATTCAAAATATATTCGCTATTTTATTAAACGATATTACATATGG
>JAUUNJ010000336.1 GCA_030844625.1 Roseburia sp.
TTGAGCAGCGGTGCATCTCCCCCATCAATCATACCCTGTGAAAACTGATGGGATGCATTCATTGATTTTGCATAACACAAAATATATTCCAATTTTTTTCTTACTTTTCTTGATAATGCAGGAGGTGTGGATGTTTTCTCCCACATATATATTCCCACAAAATTTTTTTCTCCAAATATTTCATCACATAGAAGTTTCAACTGTGCCAGTTCATTCTCATCTATATTGATTAAAATATAGCCTTCTTTGCTTAGAAGTTTTTTTGCACACTTAAGTCGTTTTTCCATAAATGACAGCCACATACTGTGTGGAAAATTATCATTTGCATTTAAAAAATTGTCATCATACCTAAAATCATTTTTCCCTCTGTTATAAGGGGGATCTATAATAATCAGGTCAATCAGATTACTATGGGTTTTCTCCAATATTTTCAGAGCTGCAAGGTTATCTCCTTCAATAATAAAGTTCATTTCACCGCCATTATGAATATACAATTTTTTATTTTCTGTGAGAACCGGTATGCTCTGCTCTAATACTTCATCTATGGCCTCCCGATGTTCTTCAAACAACAGACCATACTTTCTGCCGTTAATTTCCTTTTCGAACTCGTTTATATATTCCTGTAGAATCCTGCTTTCATTTTTATTGGCAGATGCAGCAATAAACGAACGTATACTATCTAATTTGTCAAGCAGTTCCCGGCGCCTTTGCTTTGCCACATTAATGCTCATAATCACTCTCCCGGATATTCCTTTATATCTTCCGGACGCAGATTTAAATATGAACATATTTCCAGAAACTCTGTAGCATTAAAAGCCAGTTCCTCATTTAAGATTTTTTCTTCTGAAATTCCTGTGTCATAAACAATCTGAGCAACTGGTATATTGTTATCTTTTATATATTTAGTAATCCTTTGAGATACGTTATCCATTCTTTTCATATGTTTCACCATTCTCGCATTCCAAGAAAATAATAACTCCAGCTCCTATTATATTCTTGTTTCGACAGAATTGCAATCTATATTTTTCCAGTTTTCCGAGAATTTATTGACTGAGAGATTTTCATAAGATATGATACAATGAGAAAGGATTAATAATATGAAAAATAAAAAAATTGCTCAGGTTTTAAAACAATATAGAAATGATAACAATCTTAAGGTGCAGGATGTTGCCAGATTATTAAAGGAAAGATCTGTTTCTGTGGCAGATAAAACTATCTATGGCTGGGAAAGTGGTCAGACTCAGCCCGACGCTGATACTTTACTGATTCTTTGTGATATTTACAATATAGATAATATATTGTCTACTTTCGGATATAATGACAAGAAAACTTTTACTGTAACAAAATACGAAGAAGAATTAATCATGAGTTATAGAAAACACCCTGAAATACAGTATGCAATAAAAAAATTATTGGATTTAGACAAACACTAGATTTTTAATCAGGGTATATACCCTAATTAAAAACAGATTCAAACACGATAAAGAGTTACTTTTAAATGTGTTTGAATCTGTTTTGTTATATTGATGCATTGCTGATGCAAACTTTTCTATTCTATTCTCTGTCTTACTATTTCATAAGCGAGCACACCTGCCGCAACAGACGCATTCAGCGAATCTATATTTCCAAACATTGGAATTGAAGCCACAAAATCGCATTTTTCTTTTACCAGACGGCTTACCCCTTTTCCCTCATTTCCAATCACAAGACCTATGGCACCCTTTAAATCTAAATCATACATTGTTGTTCCGCCCATATCTGCACAGACAAACCATAATCCCTGTTTCTTTAGTTCCTCTATCGTTTTAGAAATATTTGTCACCTTAGCTACCGGCGTATAATTTACAGCTCCTGCCGAAGTTTTTACCACTGTAGCAGTCAAGCCGGATGCCCTGTGCTTTGGAATGATAACTCCATGCGCTCCAGCCAGATTGGCAGTTCTTATAATTGCCCCCAAATTATGAGGATCTTCAATATCATCAAGCACAATCACAAATGGTGGTTCGTTTTTTTCCTGTGCTTTCGACAATATCTCATCCACCGTAGAATATTCGTACGCTGCTACATAACCGATAACGCCCTGATGTTTTCCTGTTTCAGACATCTGGTCCAGACGTTCTTTTTTTACATAATTAATGATTGTATCATGTTTTTTTGCTTCTCTTAATACCGTGTTCATGGAACCTTCTTTGCAATGTTCCTGAACAAACAGCTTGTCTATTGTCTTTCCGGCACGATAAGCCTCAATGACCGCATTTCGTCCCTCTAATGTAAATTCCTGATATCTCATATATGTCTCTCTTTCTTAGCACTCTTTCGCTGGGACAATCCCTTCACTGTTCGCTCTGCATTTTTAGCTCATTCAGCCCCTGTTTGATTAGCGACAGCATTCTTTCAGACTGCCCCGTCAGGTAAAGCCATCCTATCAATGCCTCAAAACCGGTAGCTGTCCTGTAGTCTGACATAGACGCATGCTTTGCCCTTGTAACCGCCTTGGCATTTCGACCCCGCTTATAGATGACCTGCTCCTCTTGTGTAAACCTGTCCATAAGTAAAAACGCAAGTTCTGCCTGAGTCTGAGCCTTAACCAGCTCCGACGCTGCCTTATGAATCTTATTCACCTGACAATTTGCCTCATCCACAAGAACTGTACGGATTACAATTTCATAAATGCCATCGCCAATGTATGCCAAAGTCAAAGGTGAATAGTTTACTATGTCAATATCCTTTAACTCCATTGATTCTTTAATTATGTGAAATAGATCACTGTTCACTATTATGTCTTCACCCTTCACTCTTAATTCTTCACCAGTTCCTAACTTCTTGACCACTTTGTTCCTTCTCTTGTATCTTTTAAAATAATGCCTTTTCCAGCAAGTTCTTCGCGAATCTGATCCGCCAGGGCAAAATCTCTGTCTTTCTTTGCCTGTGCACGCTTGGCAATCATTTCTTCAATGTAATCCTCATCACCTACTGCCTGCTCTTCTTTTTCAAGAATAATGCCAAGCACATCACATAACTCTGATAATATACTATAAAGAGATTCTGCAAACTCCTTTGTTCCAGCTTCATTTACCTTGCTGTTTGTAAACTTAACCAGTTCAAATACGGACGATATGGCATTGGCTGTATTACAGTCATCATCCATTGCCTCTTCAAACTTTTCGATATATATTTTTGCTTCCTCAATATATTTTGATTCTTCCTCTGTTAATGTGCTATCTTTTCCGTTTGACATCACATCCCGCAGTTTTTCTCCTGCTGTCACTATTCTCTCAAGTCCGTTCTTCGCCGATTCCATTAACTGATCACTGAAATTGAGAGGACCTCTGTAATGGGCACTGAGCATAAAGAATCTTAATACCTGCAGATCATATTTTTCTGCAATATCTCTAACAGTAAAGAAATTTCCAAGAGACTTTGACATTTTCTTATTGTCAATATTTAAAAATCCGTTATGCATCCAGTATTTTGAAAATGTACATCCGTTGGTTGCCTCACTCTGGGCTATTTCATTTTCATGATGTGGAAAAATTAAATCTTCGCCACCTGCATGGATATCAATTTCTTCTCCCAAATATTTCTTTGACATAACCGAACATTCAATATG
>JAUUNJ010000337.1 GCA_030844625.1 Roseburia sp.
CCAAATACTGCCACAATTATGCTAAATATATTTAAGATGTACTCTTTTCCTGAGATTTTAATATACTGATTGTTTATCTTCTTTCCCCCATTTCTTTATTCCCTGTCTTTCCATTTTTTCTGTATTTATCATCAAATATTCCGTTCGTATTAATTTTCCTTTAACCTGTTCCTCTTCTTCCTCCTGTTCCCCAAATATGTACAACGGATTCAATTTTATTTCTCCATCCGCATAACCTGTCACTTCAGCAATTTCTAACACTTTTCTGCTTTTGTCCCTGAGCCTGCCAAGATGTACAATTATGTCTATTCCTGATGCTATCTGTGCCCTTATTGCATCCAACGGCATTTCAATTCCAGTAAGTACCATTGTTTCAAGCCTTGCCAGCATATCCTTTGTTGAATTAGAATGTCCAGTGCTCATGGAACCATCATGCCCTGTGTTCATTGCCTGTAGCATATCAAGAGTCTCTTCTCCCCTTACTTCTCCAACAATAATTCTGTCAGGTCTCATACGAAGGGAAGTTTTTATTAAATCCCTTATGGTTATTTCATTATTTCCTTCACTATTTGCCTGTCTGGCTTCCATTCGTACCAGATTACCGATTGTATTAAGTTGCAACTCGGCAGAATCTTCAATTGTAATCACCCGTTGATCCTCCGGTATAAAATTAGATAATGCATTTAAAAATGTGGTTTTCCCCGAACCTGTGCCCCCACTTATAAAAATGTTATATCCTGCTATGACCAGCTTTTTTAAAAAAGCTGCTGCTTCTCTTGTAATGGATTCCCATCTTATTAACTGCTCCATGGTAATATTTTCTTTTGGAAATTTTCTAATGGTAATTACTGCCCCATCTATGGCAACCGGCGGCAAAACCACATTAACACGGGAACCATCCTCCAATCTGGTATCCACAATAGGTGTCGTCTCATTAACTCTTTTATTTACCCTTCCCACTATTTGTTGTATAACATCATTTAATCTGGTTTCCGATATGAAGGTTTCTTCTATTTTTTCTATTCGACCTTCTTTCTCAATATATATATTATTGACTCCGTTAATCATTATTTCCGTAATATCTTCATTTGCTATTAATTCTTCAATAATGCCCAGCCCTCTTATGGAATCATATATATCTTTATGAAACTTGACTCTGTCATTTATGGGCATATATTTATAATCAATATTATTCTCAATTACCGTATCTATAATGTTGTGAAGTTCTTCATCATCCGGTTCTCTTGTCATGTCAATGGTATCAATTACCTTCTGGCGAAATATCTCTACATCTGCCTTCATTATGCAGCCTCTCTTAGTATTTTTCGAACAAAATCTCCTAATGCTCCCCACAATTGCTGCTCCATATAGTTTTCGCTCCAGCTTTCACTATTCGCTTGTGGTATTTTTACTTTGACCATTTGCTTGAGCAAATCCTCTCTTTCACTTTTCAGCAGATACTCTTCATATGCCGAAATTTTCATTAGTGATATCCTGTCATCACTGATTGGCATATAAATGGTGCTGCACATATTCAATATCTGGAACACATCCTTTACCATGCTTCCCAGATCCAGTACAATCTTTTCATAATTTCCCGTAGATACAATTTTTTGGATTAAATGGACCCATTCCTCTGTATTAATATCTCTTAAATCTGCCGAATACAGAAGAGGGGGCACATAATCCAATCCATGAATATTATTTACAACTGCCTGTAGTTTAATGGGCAATGACTCCGGATTCTGCTTAAAAAAATACATTAAATCTGACAAGTCTCCCGGATAGTTCTTCTCAAATATCTTGTCAAAAGCCGAAAACTCTTCCATATTGATATACAGGGAAGTATAATCTGATGCCAATACCTGTCCCAAAGTTAGCGCAAATGTGGTCTGACCTGTCCTTCCCAATGGCGAATATACTCCAATAATTTCTGTGTTTCCTTTTGCAATAGATATCATGCCATTATCTTTATGAATATCCGCATAATAATCAAGTACTTCCCTGACAATATTCTCTGTAGACTGATATTTATATATTGAATCATATCCAATATATTCCGAGAAAATATTTCCGGAAGATAATAAAATAATTTTTCCAAAATCTTTCTGTCCCAAACTATCTTCCATGGCTGATGCTGAAATAAGCAGAATATCCACATATTGCTGTGACACATATTCTAATAAGGCAGATTTCTCTGTAAACGCTACAGTCTTAAAGGGAATCCCCTGCTTATCACTAATGTATTCCATCAATCCATTGGCATAATCCGGCTCCAAATCATAGATTGCCAATATTCCTGTTTTCACACTCTTGCCCTCCTTTTGTTCTATTTTGTTTTTGAATGTACACATATTATATATGTTAATTTCCAAAATGTCTATAGTTTTTTTAATTTTTATTCAACTTTTCTTTTTCTTGACATATAATAATATAGTGTTATACTTCTATGTAGTATTAATTACTATGTTATGCGGTTTGGTGTAACTTTGTTTTTTGACTTTTATTACTTGTAATACTGCTATTGGCGGAGAAAGAGAGAATGTTATGAAAAAAAGAACAAAACTTGCTAACAGACAACTTCCAACATACTCAAAAGGTGAAGAGATTTTCAATATGGTTTCTCATATTGTTGGCGGCGCATTGGGCATTGCCGCCCTGGTACTGTGTATTATTTTTGCGGCAAAGGGACACGATGCCCTTGCCGTTATTTCCAGTTGCATATATGGAGTCACATTAATCGCGCTATACACCATGTCCAGCGTCTATCATGGGCTCAGACCGGGCATGGGAAAAAAAGTTATGCAGGTACTTGACCATTGTACTATTTACTTTCTGATTGCCGGAAGCTACACTCCCGTCCTTCTTGTGGGTATGAGGATGAAATATCCGGCACTTGCATGGAGTTTATTCGGAATCGTCTGGGCATGTGCAGTTATAGCATGTGTTTTGACTGCAATTGATTTAAAAAAATACAATGTGTTTTCCATGATTTGCTATCTTGCAATGGGATGGGTAATCATATTTTTTATTAAACAGACCTATGAAGTTGTGGGCACCGGAGGTGTGGTTTTTCTTGTGACCGGAGGTGTTTCATATACTATCGGTTCTATTCTTTATGGCTTAGGCAAAAAAAGAAAATGGATGCACTCCATTTTCCACTTATTTATTCTTGCCGGAAGCATACTCCACTTTTTTGCAATTATTCTCTATGTGCTGTAAAAATGAATATCTGAGGGGATAAAAAATGCTCACATCTGTATTGAAACAGATTGAGCATTTTCTTTCTGCTAATAATATCTTTTCCTTTTTTGTCTTCTTCTGTACATTTCATTCAATAAAAGCACCATAATAATATCTTTTAACCACTGATCATCAGGATACTTAATACAATTTTCCCCCTCTTTGCATTCCGCCTCATCTGCCTTAATACTGCCGAATATTCTGTTCACGATGCGCAATATTCCCATCTTGTCTGGATATTCGTCAAACATCATGCTTCCTACAAATTCCTGATGATTACATTCCTGTTCCACAAGTTCCTGTATTCTTGCAAAAGTAAGGGGATACATTTCTTTCACATATTCAATATCTCTA
>JAUUNJ010000338.1 GCA_030844625.1 Roseburia sp.
ATGCCATCCACTGCATTCTCCATACAGGCATTTACATACTTTAATTGATTTAAATAAAGACTCTTGTCTGCCCAATTGGATGTATTTCTATAATCAACTGCTCCCCCTTCCTCATTGATTACAAATGGAGGATGAGGACATGACACATACCCTATTGTTAAGGTGGGGTTCTCCTTATCAACCATTTTATAGCATGTCTGCATCGTATTTAATATATTTTTTAAATCTGATACATAATATTGTGTATCCGTACTGGTTTCAATTTGTTCTGCTTTATAATCTTTTATTAATTGAAAAATACTTTTTTGCAAAATATAGGTTGAAATTGTATCCACTACATCTGATGTTGCAATAACATTGCACCCATCTTCATCCAAAAACTGGGTATGATTTATCAAATTAATCGTATATCCATTCGTTTTAAAAATTTGATATAACTTAGGATTTTTCATATATTTTAAATTATTTGCTTCCAGTTCGTCTGGAGAAGCAACATACTCCAAATTTAATAAATTCGGTATATTTACTGTCGTAGAACATGACTCATAATTATGACTTGTTGTTGAAATATTAAACCCATTTTCCTCAATATGTTTTAAAAAGACTCTATTATCATAATTATAATACCGTTCCAGCCCCTCTACCCCAGCATATTCATCACATATAAAAAAATATACATTTGGCTTTTCTTCAGACACATATTCTATATTCTCTGAATTTTCCACTTTTTGATAATTTAGTTTTGAGCATATTGTTGGAAGCGCCACAAAAAAATTCATTGTAATTAGTACCAGAAAATATATTCCAATCAACATACAAATATTTTGTTCAGATCTGATTTTTTTCTTAACCAGAATCATAAACATAAATATTATAAAAAATAAAATTACAATTATCTTTTTTCTTCCAATCACATGATCTACTTTGCTTAAAAATACATTAAAATTAGTTAAGATAAAAAGTATTACATCACTGGCTAACACTGCCTTACCAGTATTCTTCATGAAAATAATACAAATTACAAACACTACTATCGCTAATGCCAAAAATTTTTCGAATGCAGGTAATGCATCAATAAGTTTTGCCTCATCGGCATTCTGGAAATACATAAATAAACATGGATACAAAATAACAAACGCTATTGTACTTATTGTAAAAAATTTTTTTATACTTCTTCTCATTTACTTTTACCTGTTTTGTTGCATATATCACTAAAATCCTGTACTTGCCTTAAAGCCTTCCGGTGCTGGCAACATCTCATAATCAGTTCCAAAGTAAGTATTCAGTACCGTTCTCCATGTATTAATACTTGTCATACTTTCTATATCAAGCTTTTCACCCTTATAATAGACACAGTTTAAAATATTCTGCATATATAAAGTCTCTACTGACGCATCATAGGCTTTGGCACCATAATGATCAACCTGCCAGTGCGGATATCTTGCTCCATGGTCAGACATTAGTATAATTAATGCATCCGGATCGTTTTTCTGAATATCCTCTACAATTCTTTCCATACATTTTGTAATATATTTGTATTGGTTAAGATATATGCTTTTATCTTTCCAATTTGTTTCATCCTCTTTCGCTATCCGATTACCATCTGCGTCAAATGTAAAATATTCATGTGGACATTCTGCATAAGCAAAAGTAAATGTTGGTTTACTATCACTCGTATAATCTGTAATATTTTCCATAATAGTCAACACATCACTCAGATTCGTATAATAATCATTGGAGTTTCCGCTTAATTTTTGTTTTCCCCAACTCACAAAAGAATCAACTTCACTCCAGATACCATTGTCAAGAACATAAGTAGATAAATTTTCTTTCTTCTGTTTATAATTTAAAACATTACAATTAGTATCTGAAAATGTATTCAAATGATTGACCATATTAATCTGATATCCATTATTGGCAAAGAGCTGATATAGATACGCATTCTCCGATCGCGCCATATTATCAATAGAGTAAATATCATCACTTGCTACATATGAGAGATTCAGAATATTGGGTACAATTGTAGATGTCCAAATAGACTCTGTGTTATGACTTCCATATGAAATATTAAATCCCCTCTGTGTAAGAAAATCTGAAAATTCCTGATTATCGTAATCATAATAGTGTTCAATATTCTCAAAACCCGCATATTCATCAAATAAAAAGAAATATACATTCGGCTTGTCTCCGGTAAATCTTTTTTCGGCAATATCATTTTCTTCCTGTGAGACAGCTGTCTTATTATTATTGGTTAATATCTGTGGAATTGAACTTATCAGGTTGAAAACTATGAGAACGAAAAACACAATTCCGAGAATTGTACAAATATTTTCCGGCTCATTTATTTTTCTTTTTACAACAGAGAATACTATCGTTAATATAACTGCAACAATCACAAAAAAATATGCTTTTCTCATACCCGGGATTATTTTTTTGATTGCTCCAAGAATCGTATTAAAATTCATAAAAAGAAGTAATGCTATCTCACTTGTTAAAAAAGCCTTTCTTATGTTTCTAAATAGTACACTAAATGCAACTAATAAAACTACTGCTAAAATCAAATTTTTCCCGATCGATGGTAAAATTTCTATAAAATGTCCCTCCGACATGTTCTGAAAATACATAAACATGCTCGGATATAAAATAATTGCGATCATCGAAATAAAGCATTTGACATTGTTTTTAATTTTCATCTCTTTATCCTCTGTTTTATCAAAAGTTTGCCATCCTAATAATAAGAATCTACCATTGGGAAAATTTCATGTAATTCATTATCATATTGATACTGGATTGCACCAAGATTTCCATCATATTCATATTTATAATAAATATTTGCTCCTCCCTGCATTCCATCGTATCTTTTCACATCCGGATATTCCGTATCATATGTTCTATCATAGAAAACACGATGTCGCACCTCATCCTGCTTAAACTCATGAAAACTCTGTCCAAAAACAGAATAATCTTCTCCTAATAACTCTACAATCGTTGGCATAAGTTCCTCATATGTAATAGGCGCATTATTTTCCTGCATTACATCATGCGTCTCATGAGGCTCTTTCATAAAGAAAATAGGTTGGGCATTTCTACCTGTTCCATGATCCGTCATAATAATAATTGTAGAATCATCATAGGAGCCTGATTCCTTAATCTGGTTAATATACTCTGCCGCTAACAAAAAAATACCTTTTATAGTATCATCTCTATCTGGATCCTGTGCATATTGACAATTTGCATCATTAATAAATTCATGTCCACCATTTAAGTGATTCACAACAAAATAATTGCTGGAATCATCAATCGTCAGACCTTTTTCCATCATTGTATTGTAAAAATTCGGATTTGAATACTGCATCGTATTATTCGGATACGATACAATACTTGCATATTGTTCATTCTGTACATCAAATTTTGGTTTAAAATATTCTGGCATATATCGGTATAATGACATTTTCAGCATAGTTTTATACAAAAGTGGCTTATCAATTTCTCTTGCATCATCTTTTTCTATAATATTGTCTACTTTTCCTTCCGCAATTTCAAGACTATTACCTCCCGTCATAACTTCTGACAAATACGAAAACACATTC
>JAUUNJ010000339.1 GCA_030844625.1 Roseburia sp.
TTTACTGTTAAAGTTGTCTTTACTGATTCTTTATTTCCGTTTACTGTTGTGACAGAAACTTCATGGGTTCCGGCTGCATATCCGCTATATTCATAGTATGCACATCCTACTCCATTGTCTACAATTTTTCCATCAATATATACATTATATGTATTAATTTCACCCCGTCCCCAAACAACGCTGATTGTATTATTTTTAGGACTATTTACCACAAGACCGAACGGGGCAGCGATTGAAGCATCTGTAGCAGCATATGAACCTGTTGTATAAGCCATTTCCGGTGAATCATACTGAAGTCCGCCTTTGTTGTAAGTAAATGAGCATTTGATTTTATCACCTTTCTTTAATCCGGCAATATCATAAGAATAATTATATCCATCATTACTGCTCATGTTTACATTCTGCTGCGCGCCGTCATTAATATTGTAATGTACAATAACGTATTGTGCATAATTGGCTGCTTTGAATGTTATTTTACTAACGCTTGATGATGTATCTTCCGCAGATACTGTGTAATCGGATGCATTTCCGATTGCTGTGCCGGCCATAATGTTCTTTGTTGTTGGAATTGATAATCCTGTTATAAGTAATGCAATTACCAATATGGAAGCCAGCAGCTTTCTGATAATTTGTCTTTTCATGACATCCTCCTGTTTTAGAAATATTTTCCGTTTTCGCATAACTATTTATACGCTTTTCATTTAAAGTTTTACATTATTTTTATTTTTATAAAAAGGAGTCATTTTTTATAAAAGGTATATTTTTTGATAAAACGTTTTTTATATCATAAAACCTTTTCTGCAGATCTCCATATAACGCAAAAAAATGCAAGGTAATATAAACTACCCTGCATTTTTTATGCGTACAACAAGTCAAACACGAACTCTCTCATACGCCCTTGCCTAACATTGCCATTATAAGAGAAATGTGCGTTGTATCTTTCTCTCACTGAACATTACACCCTATCTATTATAGCAACCTATTCATTCCCTAAATATTTTGTAATGCTGTCTATTGCCTGTATCTCATCACTGCCATCAGCGGAAACCTTTACCTTCTGTCCCGGAATTATACCAAGTGCCATCATTCCCATAATACTTTTTGCATTGACTTTTTTTGTTTCATACTCAAAGTAAATATTACTTTCAAACTGGCTTGCCACTTGTACACATTTTGCTACCGGACTAGCTTCCATACCTTGTTGAATCTCAATCGTTATGTCCTTTGTTGTCATTGTAATCATTTCCTCCTTGGGATTATCCCCTTAACTCATCTGCAATCTGACAAATCTTTCTAAGCCTGTGGTTCACCCCTGACTTACCCAGCGGTGGAGTTAATAGCTGCCCCAATTCCTGCAACGAAATATCAGGATTTTCAACTCTTACTGTTGCAATATCCTGTAACTTCTCCGGCAAATATCCAATACCTTTATGTTCAATAATATAATTGATGTCTTCTATCTGTCTGCAAGCTGTAGTAACAGTCTTCTTAATATTTGCAGTCTCACAATTAACTTGCCTGTTATAATAATTGCTCATGCCTTTAAGGATTCTTATGTTTTCCATTTCCATCAGGGCAACCGGCGCTTCCATTACATTCAAAACATCTACTACGCCTTCGCCCTCCTTGATATATACCACAAAATTACCTTTTCTTGCAACCATTTTTGCATCAATATTAAAATTATCGAGTAAATTTATTAGTTGTTCCGATTTTTTATTGTTGTTACATTTTATTTCAAAATGATAGGATTTGTTAGGATCATTAACAGATCCTGCGGCCATAAACGCTCCTCTTATAAAGGCTCTCTTGCAACAATCCTTCATAATAATCACATTATTTTTAATCGAAAGATTTTCGCCAATTTCTCCACGATCATCAATCAGCTTTGTAGCCTGTAATACTTTCATCGCTTCTTCATGATCCTTTACGGTAATAGTATATGTTTGCAGGTTTTTGGAATATGCATTTGTTCTGACAACAATATCTGCATCAATATGAAAAGTTTTCCATAAAAGCATTTTATACTTATTAGCTGTCGGTTCTGTTTCTGTGCGTACTATTATGGAATATTTTTCATCAACATTAATGGCAACACTCCCACACATGGAAATTATTGCTGCAATCTCAGCAATCCTGCAATGTTGTGCGTTGCTTATGTGCCCGGACAATTCCTCTTTTACTTTACTTGAAAAACTCATATATCTTTCACTTCACTTATCTTGTTATATCCCTGTGTGCTATTCTGATTCCATATGCCGCCTTTGGATCATCCAGTTTTCTAAATAATTCCTTTGCAATGGTCACTGATCTGTGGTGGCCTCCTGTACATCCGATTCCAATGACCAACTGATTTTTTCCCTCATCAATATAATTAGGAATCAGAAATTCTATCATATCAACCAATTTTTTCAGAAATTCTGTGGATACCGGAGAATCCATCACATAATCCTGAACCCCTTTATCTTCCCCTGTTTTATATTTCAATTCCGGAATATAATAAGGATTTGGCAGAAAACGCACATCAAATACCAGATCGCAATCTACAGGTACTCCATATTTAAAACCAAATGACATTACTGTAACAAAAAGATTTTTATAATCTTTATTCATTACAAATATCTTTTCTATTTCGCCACGCAGCTCTCTTACGAGAAGATTGCTTGTATCGATAATATAATCCGCTCTCTTTCTCAAAAACTGTAAGCGTTCTCTCTCAATGTTTATTTCATTTTCAACACTGTCTCCATCACCCATGGGGTGACTTCTTCTTGTTTCCTTAAATCTCTTTATTAAGGTATTATTATTACAATCTAAAAATAATATTTCATAGTTCTGATCCTTTTCCTTCATATGGCTAAGTATACCTGTTAATTTATCCAGATTCTCACCACTTCGTATATCGACACCGATTGCAATCTTATTCTTCTCACTTGTCTGGCTGAAAAGAAGGTCTGCAAAAGTTTCGATCAAATCAATAGGAAGATTGTCCACACAATAATAACCATTATCTTCAAATATCTTTAAAGCTGTAATTTTGCCTGCCCCGGACATTCCCGTAACTATTACAAAACGCATTCTGCCTCCTCTTGATATACGTTATCTCTATAATAAGCTGGGGATTATAACCAGCTCTCACACCACTTTATATAATCCTGACTTCCGGCTCCAACTCTACATCGAACTGTGCTTTTACCTTTGTCTGAACATCTTTTATTAACTGAATGATATCTGATGCTGTAGCATGATCATGGTTAATCACAAAACCACAATGTTTTTCTGATACCATTGCCCCTCCTACTCTGTAGCCTCTAAGACCTGCATCCTCTATCAGTTTTCCCGCAAAAAATCCTTCCGGCCGCTTAAAAGTACTTCCTGCACTTGGGTATTCTAAAGGCTGTTTTGTTCTTCTTTTCTGCATGAACATCTGCATAATCATTCCGATTTCCTCTGCACTTCCCAGCATTAGCCCTATGCACATCTGAAGTACCGTCATGCCTTCTTTTGCAATCACACTGGTTCGATATCCCATGTGAAGTTCATCTGCCTGCAATGTCAGTACT
>JAUUNJ010000340.1 GCA_030844625.1 Roseburia sp.
TTATTCATAACATTGTATTCGGCATCTGATGTAGTGAAACTAAAATATTCTGAGTTTACGGTTCGTTCCGTGTTAATTGTAAATGATTCTGTGCTTGTATTAACATTCATACCCAAAGTTGAGAGAGCAGAGTGTGTACATTGTAAATCAAGAATAATAGATGGACATTGTACCCCATCGAATGCGTTACCTAAAAAATCAAGATTTTTAATGCAACAGTTTTCAATTATTATCTTACGAATTTCGGTATGAGCCTTAATATTTAGTATTGCTTCTGGAAGTACATATGTTAAGTGACCGTTAACGGCAAGATGATTGAGAGCCTGTTCAATAAACACATCGTAGGATTCGATATTTTTTCCGGAGGCGGATTTGTATAGAACTCTAAGTTTTGATTTCTCATCTTCTGAAAATTCATATCCCCAAGGTGGGTTGCCGATTATATATTGGAAATCTTTGCTAGAGTAGTTAATCAAATAGTCCGACTCCGTTATATGTTTGTAAATAGCTGTGATAGGAACATTATATTTTAAAGCCATATTGAGTCTGGTGATTTTGACACTGACTGTATCGATATCGTTGCCATACACGGAATGAAATGTAACGTGTTCTGGTAACTGCAATAGAAAGTTTCCGGTTCCACAACAAGGGTCTAGTATCTTCTGAGATTCTTGAAAATCAAGTTTGCTAATAAGGCTTTTAACAACCCGTGTAGAAGTATAGTAGGAGCCTGTAGCTTTTCTATTTCCAATGTTTTTACAGGAAATATAGATAAGACCTAGTATATCTTCACTTGCCTCATAAATATATTCCATATTAAAAACAGAGGATGTTTCTTGCAAAAGCTTATGGCTGCTTCTGTGTCTTCAATTAAGTTAGAAATCAAATCATCATATTCCCCTATTGAAAGTTCTTTTACAGAAATTGTAACAATATGTTATTGCGCTCTTTTATCTGTATATTGTTTTTTGAAAGAAACAAATGTAGGGCACAGTCTGCAACTAATAGTTGAATAGTTGCAATATCTAAATCAATTTCATTATCTGATGCTAGTGCTAATAATTTTTGTAAAGCAGGTATATTTTTGCATTGCTCTGAGACATAGGAATTGTATAAAGAATTACCAGATACAAACTTTTTGTTTCTTCTGCTTTTTAAGGCTTTGTTTTTACCTGATTGAAGTTCTGCGCATAAAGTTTCCACATATTTTTTCGAAAAATATGGAGTCTTTTTTTCCGTGAATTCTGGGGTTGATTTTCCAAGTTTAATCCAGTTCCTTCCTGTGGCAGTAGAAATTGATAATTTTTCACACAGTTTCTTTAGTGATATATAATCCATAGTGTCCTCCACTAAATATTTCTGATTTGTATGTCTTTGATGGAAATTGCAAACCAGATGTGATAAACAGAATCGCATTGGACTATCACAGAGTCACAAAAATAAAACCGAAGGAAGTGCCGGAAGGTGCAACCTGGGACTTTGTTACATGGGATTATACAGAGCATCTAATTATTGACAGAGAAACAGAAACCCTTGAACACATCCAAAATATAGGGTCTGGCTGTAAGGTTTCCCGTAAGTATGAAATTGAAGGAGGAATTGAAAGTCTGCTTGAAAATTTCAATGCAGAGGATTTGTTTTCACACATTGAAGGGAATCCCGACGATGTGATAGATACTCCAAACGAAACCAAGGATTATAAAATTACCATTGATTACAAAAAGAGTCCACAGCGTGTTATCGAAGGCAGCTATGATAAAAATGGTCTTCCGGAGGACTTTGCGGATTTTGCAGAGACGGTATTTGAGTTTATAAGATTTTATGGATTGGGAGAGGTTCTCGATCCATCGGTTTACGGCAAGGTAAAACGCCGTCAATCAGAATACATTTTCTGTAGTGTCACCTTTGATGATGGATACAAGAGTTATTATTATCTGACGGACGATGACAGTATCGAGATTGGTGATTTTGTTCTCGTTCCGGCTGGAAAGGATAATCATGAGGCTGTTGTAGAGGTAGTGAACATCGAATACTTCAGTGAAGAAAATGTGCCACTGCCTATCGAGAAAACAAAGAGAATCATCCGTAAGTGTACAGATGATGATTTTGACCTGCCAGAATCAGAATAATCTATTTTTTAAGAATGGAGGAGGCGATACTATGGCAAATACATCCGCTGTTTATGCAAGAATAGATACGAATCTCAAGGATAATGCTGAGAGTATTCTTTCTCAGCTTGGCATTTCTCCATCCAGTGCAATTCAGATGCTTTATAGCCAGATCGTACTGAAAAAAGGTATGCCGTTTGAATTGAAACTTCCTTCTTCTAAGCCATTAGCTGTTGGTGCAATGACCAGAGAAGAACTTGATGCAGAACTCCAGAAGGGTGTTGATTCCATCAAAGCAGGAAAGGTATATTCTGCAGATGAAGTCGACGCGGTACTTGCAAAGGAGTTTGGCATATGACGGATAGCTACAATGTCGGCTATTCTGTAGATGCACTTGGTGATTTACGTGAAATCTATTCGTATATTGCGAATGAACTTCTTGTTCCGGAGACAGCCGCAGCTCAGTTGGGGCGCATACGAAAGGAAGTTCGTTCATTGGATTTTATGCCAGCTCGTTATACGTTAGTTGAATGGGAGCCTTGGCATTCGATGAAAATACATCAGCTTCCGGTAGACAACTTTATTGTGTATTATCTTGTCGATGATAAAGAGAGGACAGTTCTGCTTCTGGGCAAGTAGCTCAGTATTGCCTAGATCCAGCTTCAGTAGCTTCTCGACATCCTTTAAGCTGACTCTGCGTATTCTTAATTTCTGAATTGACACCCTTTAAGGCACTCTGAAGCTTGGTAGTATCGCCACCGATCTCGACCGTGATACCATTAATTCTACTTCCCGCCATAATGAACCTCCTCCCTGCAAAATGGGCATAAAAATTGCCCGGCATTTCTGCCGAGCATAAAGAAAGCACCGATCAGATTTCTCCGACCGATGCTAATAAATTGCTATTCTATTGAGATTTACAAACAGGAAGTTATAAACATCTTTGCAAATATACCATATCTATTAACTGTACACCACACTCATAAATTGGGTGGTCATAATTGTCCGTAAAGAAATTCGGAATATTATGAGAACGGACAAATCCGCATTCTTCATAAAATGGTACGGTCAACGGGCTGTCACCTGTTCCAACTTGCAAAACAGAATATTCATCTGCATATTTACTGGCAAGAAAATCAATTAGTGCTTTCCCATAGCCCTTTCCCTGATTTTCTGGATCGACTGCGATATTCTTGATTTCAAGTATTGCGTTACCTTCATCGGTGACAACACATTCAGCTTTTACATTACCATCTTCAAGTACATACATATTACCTTTTTCAAGATAGCGATCAACCATGCTCTCCTGTTCATCAGCTAATAGCAATAATGATATAAACTGCTTTTTATTTTCATTCACTTCTCTGATTTTCATATCCATTACTCCGTCAAACTGGAATTTTACGATTTTTTGTTTTTCAAAAAGTCAATAGTTCTTTTCACGATAAATA
>JAUUNJ010000341.1 GCA_030844625.1 Roseburia sp.
ACTCCAAATAATACCGCATCGGGTATAATTATTCAAGAGCAAAACCATAGTTTTTATTCTCAATTGCCGATAACAAATTACTGTGATAAAATTTATAAAAACATCAATTTAAAATGAGGTATGATTATGAATAAATCTTATGAATTATTATGCGAATGTTTAGAACAAATTAGAGAGAAGACTGATTTCCTTCCCGAAACAGCTATTGTTTTAGGTTCCGGGCTCGGAAACTTCGCTGACATGATAAAAGCCGAATGTGTAATTGATTATTCTGAAATAAACGGCTTCCCTGTAAGCACTAACAAAATGCACAAGGGACGCTTTATTTTGGGTTATGTAGGTCACAAACCGGTTGTTGCAATGCAGGGCCGCATCCACTACTATGAAGGATATTCCATGGAACAGGTTGTCATGCCTATAAGACTTATGAGAATGCTGGGAGCTGATACGCTTATTTTGTCTAACGCAGCAGGTGGTATCAACACAGCTTTCCATCCAGGCGACCTTATGGCAATTACAGATCATATTTCTTCCTTTATTCCATCGCCACTGATTGGTTCTAATATAGATGAACTGGGCACAAGATTTCCTGACATGACCAATGTTTACGATAAAAAACTTACTAACGTAATCAGAATGTGTGCTTCCAAATTGGACCTTCCTTTAAAGGAGGGTGTTTATCTCCAGACTACCGGACCTAATTATGAAACACCTGGGGAAATCAAAGCATATAGAATTCTTGGGGCAGATGCTGTTGGAATGAGCACTGCATGTGAGGCAATGGCTGCAGTTCACTGCGGTTTTAAAGTCTGCGGCATCAGTTGTATCACCAATATGGCTTCCGGCATTACCGGGGAACCTTTAAGCGATGAAGAAGTGGGGATTATTGCCGAAAAAGCTTCTGATAATTTTTGTGACTTAGTCAAGAACATTATAATTTTGTTATAGGGTTCTTTGCTGACTCTAAATATAAATGAGTAGGACTGTAAGCCGGGTTATGTCGTGAATGATCATCTATCTAGACATATCGTTACCAATATGCTCAAGCGACCTACCCGAAAGCTGGCGGGCAACCATATGCTCTCTGCTCGGTCTTGCTTCGGATGGGGTTTACATTGACCTTTGATGTCACCATCAAAGCGGTAGTCTCTTACACTGCCATTTCATCCTTACCTAACATTGTCAAAACGGGGGGGATGACTGTGTTAGGCGGTTTCATTTCTGTTGCACTTTCCTGGGAGTCGCCTCCACCGGCCGTTAGCCGGCATCCTGCCCTATGAAGCCCGGACTTTCCTCGTCTGCGTCCTTTCGGCAATAGCAGCCGCGATCATTTATCCTACTCACAATTATCTAAAATATCACACCGGACAAAATATTTCAATAAAAATTCTCTCATATCTGTCCGGTTCCTGCCTACTTTTATCTTCACTATTAATTATACCGGAAATGCACTTCCGCCTATAAACTCGCTTAATAATGAATTTTTCGGAACATTATCTTTAGGTAATCCCAGAACATAATCTAAAAACTTTAACAGTCTTTTTGCCTCAAGATATTCCGCTGTTCCCTCTGAAACGCTGAAAAGTGCCGGTTCCGCATATGTTTTTAAAACAGATAACTCGTAAACCATTGCAGAGTTAAACACCGCGTCTGCAGAATCCTGATAGGGAAAAATATTATTTTCCTCTCCTCTTCTCACTCTCTTCCACATTTCTATTGTATTCTCAGCAGATGTTCCTCTGGTCCTTACATCTCTTACGATCCGTCGCAAAAGTCTTAAATCTGATGTTGCAATTCTATTGTGTTCATCAACATTTAACGGAGTAAGGGCACTGACATATATCTTAAACTTTTTATCTGCCGGAAGGCTGTATGACATCTTATCGTTAAGGCAGTGAATTCCCTCGATAACAAGCACATCATCCTCTCCCAGTTGCAGATAATTTCCATGAAATTCACGTTTTCCCAAAACAAAATTAAACTCCGGAAGTTCTACTCTCTCCCCTTTCAATAATTCCGTCATCTGTTCATTGAAAAATTTTACGTCTACTGCCTCAATCACTTCAAAGTCGAGTTTTCCTTCCTCATCCACCGGATTAATTTCCCTGTTAACAAAATAATTATCCACCGGAATCGGATGAGGCTTTAAGCCCTGTGCCATCAACTGTATGGACAGGCGATGGGAAAACGAAGTTTTTCCCGATGATGACGGTCCGGCAATCATAATAATTTTCACATCCTTACGAAATGCTATTTCCGAAGCTATATCTGCAATTTTCTTTTCCTGCAAAGCTTCCTGAACCATCATAATATCAGTAATCGTCCCGTCAGTTATTTTATCATTTACATGACCGATTGTCGGCACCCCCAGCATTTCTGCCCAGTCTGTTGCCTCCTTGAGCACATCAAACACTTTTTTCTTAGGATTAAACTCCGGTACTTCTTCCGGGTTTTCTTTTACCGGCATCTGAAGAACAAACCCTTCCTCATAGGGAATTAGATCAAAATATTTTAAACTTCCCGTAGAATACGCCATATATCCATAAAAATAGTCCTCAAAGCCTTCCATCCGATATACATTCACTGTAGAAGACCTTCTATATTTGAGGAGATGAACTTTGTCTTTCATTCCATATTTTTGAAATTTCTTAATTGCCTTTGCAGTTGGCATCGTTTCTTTCATAATAAGAATGTCTCTTTTGCACAGCCTTTCCATCTCTGTTTTAACATCCTCAACAAACTTTTTGTCCACGTTAACGTTTCCATAAGCCTGACAATAATAGCCCTTGCTTACAGAATGATGTACAGAAATTTTTTCCACATTTTTCATTCCTGCCACCTTGTAGAAAGCCTTAAGCATCACAAAAGTCACACTTCTTTTGTAGCATTCATTTCCAATATGGCTGGCTGTTGTAATAAAATGAATTTTCGAATTTTCGGTCAGTACTTTTGATAATTCACAAAGAACACCATTGCACATGGCAAGTATTATATTGTGTTCGTAGTTATCTCTATAATCTTTTGCAATTTCATAAAGTGTTGTTCCGTCCTCATACTTGCAATCCTTGCCGTCTACATTTACACGAATCATAACTCTCTCTCCCTTCTCTGTTATATTCAAGTACTTGTTCCACCTGTTCTGTTCCCCTGCTATTATTTTTTTCCATCCTATCTTTTATGTTTTTAAATTTTTTATATTCCTTTTCCAAATATTCCTTAAGTACCGGGTTTTTCTCATTCAAGAGATATCTTCCGTATCTATATTCTGCCTCACAGTACGGTTCTGTTTCCTCCCCTTTGACAGCTTTCATAATCGTGTAATATTTTCCTGCATCCACAAGCATCCTTTCTTCTATTATATGCCATCCGTTCTCATTAATAAATTTCCGCACTAAATCTGCTCTTTTATGGGGAGATAAAACAAACTCTTTCACTGTGTCATTCACAGTTGATTTCTTTAAAATATCAACAATTAATTCCCCTCCCATTCCGGCAATGATTACTGTATCTGCCATATCTGGTCTCAGTTTTTCCATTCCATCGGACTGTATCACCTG
>JAUUNJ010000342.1 GCA_030844625.1 Roseburia sp.
TCTATCCCTACTTTCCTGCCAGCCTTCAGTATGGAAAATATACGGCGTATATTGATGACGAAGGTAATCGAAATCCCTATCGGAAATATCTGATGGAGCTTGTTGACCATCATTCCTGTCCGGTTATTATCACCGAATACGGAGTTCCTGCTTCCAGAAGCACAGCATATAAAGATGTGTGGAGAAATTTATCGCAGGGTGGAAATAACGAAACCGAACAAGGTATTGCCTTGCTGGAGATGTATGAGGATATTCAGAAAGCGGGCTGCGCTGGAGGGTTGGTATTCACATGGCAGGACGAATGGTTTAAGCGTTCATGGAATGAAAAAAATTTGTCCGATCCGGATGGCAGAGCAAGCTGGAGTAATGCACAGAGTATAGAGCAGTTTTACGGATTGCTTGCATTTGAGCCGGGAGATGGCAAGGCTGAAAACTATCCGGATGGAAAAATTTCAGAATGGTCGAAAGAAGATGTTGTATTAGAAAATAATGATACGAAACTCAGTATGAAATCGGATGAAAAATATGTTTATTTTATGGTGCAAGGGTTATCTGATATTAAAAGCGGCAATTCTATTAATCTTGCACTGGATGTTCTGCCAAACGCAGGAACAACCTATACAAAAAACTTAGACTTTGCCATCCCGGTGGATTTTTTGATTCAAATCAATGCAGAAAAAGGCAGTAAGCTATTAGTTCATGACGATTCGGATTTGGCTGTTTATTCGAATGCGATCAAAAACAAAAGTGCGGCAGTTATCGATATTTATAAAAAAGCTGAGAAATTGATGCTGCCGTTGAAAAATAATACCGATACATTTCATGTTGCTTCCAGAGAAAGTTGCAATGTAAATGACTTCCTTTTGAATGAAAAGCATCTTGAAAAGGTTGGGATGTTAAAGCATGGGAACGCTAATCCGAACAGTGAGAATTATGATTCCAACGCAGATTACTGCATCAACGGTGATATCGTAGAGGTTAGAATCCCGTGGTCGCTTCTGAATTTTTATGACCCTTCTAAATGTATGGTAATTGATGATTATCACAAAAACGATTTTAATATCAAGGGTTTGAAAATCGAGGAGATTTATGCGGCTGTCTACTATGACAATCAGGAAAGCGTGACTGATTTCGGTACATATAAATTAAAAGGCTGGAAAAAACCGCAGTTTCATGAACGGTTAAAGGAATCATACTATATGCTTCAAAAAGCGTTTGGAGGTGACGGATATGGTGATTCATAATTTTTATATGGTTATATTGTATACTCTGTGTGGATATAGTTTACTTTGTTTATGTGTTAAATTGCTTTTGGATAGGAACAGAGAAAAAAAGGCAGAGAAAAAGGAAAAAATAATTTGTGATTTTTTCCTTTTTCGTTCCAAAAAAGAACCTGCAGAAGCATCCCTCATTATGAGGCTAGCACAGGACGATTTCCTGTTCGCTTATATCTGTGAATGTTACATAAAACTCAGTCCGCAATATACATTGCATAAACAACAAAAAATGTCAGAATTTATGCAGTCTCTTATGGAAAATAAAATTGCCTCTCTGACAAAAGAGGATGTGCAGACACGCTGCTTGATCCTGAGATACCTGTTTCAAACGGGTATTCATTCGGACACAATTAACCAGTTCGTCAATGGATGCAGAAAGCAATCTAAGCTGGAACAGACATGGGTAAGAGCAATTGGATTAAGCGAAGACAACGTTTCCGAAGAGATTCCTGCATAGGCTGTGTGTAAGGTGGGGTAAAAAGATGATGCTGATTTATATGATACGTGTTTTATTTGTCTTGTTTTTTGTATATACAGTAATCTATCTTTTCCAAATGGGAATCAGTCTCTGTATCTCGATTTATCGCCTTGAAAAATATAAGAAAAATAAAACGCTTAATCGAAAACTATTTCCCACCGCATTTGCCAAACGGATTCCGGTTAGCGTTATTATTCCCGCATACAACGAGGCGGCTTGTATAACAGAAACAATCGAAGCTTTATTTGAGGAAGATTATCCGAATCTGGAAATTATTGTAGTAGATGATGGCTCAAATGATAACACCGAATCTCTTGTAGTAAAGAGATTCGGACTGGTAGAAGAACCTGTTTTGTCTGAATCTGAATTGAAGACAAAACCGATTCTTCGTCAATATCGAAAAGTATTTGATGAAAAAACGCTTGTTTTTATACATAAGGAAAACGGTGGAAAATCAGATGCGCTTAACTGCGGACTAAATATTTGTCATAGCCCATACTGCGTTATGCTGGACGCTGATACAAAAGTTCAACGAGGCTCCATCCGCATAATGATGAGTTGCTTTTTGATGAATCCCAAAACCATTGTTTGTGCAGGTGCTGTTGGCAGTGAAAATTTGAAAAATTATCCAAAACTTACTTTTTTGAAGAAGGCACTGGTTGTTTTCCAAATATTAGAATATTATCGGACATTTTATATGCAAAGAATAATGTTCGATCATATCAATGCGAATATTATTGTCTCCGGTGCGTTTGCTATGTTTGATACTGATTTAGTGAAACGGGTTGGTGGCTACCAAGTAAATACAATGGGAGAGGACATGGAACTGACCATGCGTCTCCATGCGTTTTGTGCTTCACAGGGAAAAGAATATCACATCGCATATGCTCCGGAAGCAAAGTGCATGACGCAGCTGCCGTTTACATATAAAGACTACTATCATCAAAGGCGGCGTTGGCATATCGGGCTGCTGCAAAGTATGAAATTTCATAAATATATGCTTGGAAATAAAAATTATGGATGGGCTGGAATCACGTCCGGTACATTTTTCATTTTGTATGAACTTCTTGCACCGTTTTTGGAGATCATTGGGTTGGCTACTTTAATCGCAGCCAATTTACTGGATATTTTGAATCTTCAATTCACCATACAGGCAACTATCCTATATACGTTGATTGTTATATGGATACAGGCAATTCTTGTAAGTGCTGTTAATCGGTATAAAGTGGAACCGATTAACGGCAAACAGCGATGGATTTTGTTTCTGATTTCTATATTTGAGATAGTATTTTTTCATCCGCTCAATATTGTAATAAAAATAATAGCGACAGCTATGAACTATTGGCACAGAAAAAGTTGGGAACATATTCAGCGTATTGAAACGAACCGGTAAAGACTTTTTGATTCTTTATCACATCCGCTCAGAGATTTCGAAGATAAGCTAAATAAGATAGCTATAAAAAATCCATCAGATTTCATTTTTCCTATTAGGATGAAGTCTTATGGATTATTTTATTTTTGGAGAATGTATGAGCTGTTTCATCGATTTTATAGATATAAATTTGTGGGAGAAATACACCTTGACAAATCTCGTCTCAGAAAGCCATACTGCAGAAGTACGCCGATGTGTAAACGCTAATATAAAAGTGAGCCACTTAGTCGAGAAACGCTCATGAATAATTGAGCCACCGGAAATAGTCCTCTATAATAGTCTCAGACTATATAGGGGGCGAACAAAGGTGGTTATTACAGTGGAAATTTACAAACAGATTCGCAAGATGCGGCTGGATGGCATGAGT